>NZ_CAMKRR010000004.1 GCF_946415235.1 uncultured Ruminococcus sp.
TTAAAAATTTCTTTCAATTTTTTCTCACTTGACTTTTCCGTATCTGTCGGACAGTGATTATATTATATCATCTATCCCGTAATTTGTCAAATCAAATTTTGCCCAAATAATTCATTTCTTTTTGTACGAAATCACGGACGCTTTCTTTATTCACCTTATCTAAGTGGTTTTCGGACATAAAAGGCGCCTGAAAGACGCCTTTTACTATTTCATTTTCATTCGGAGGCAAGAAGCTCTTTGTACGAAGTGATGTACATATCTGCCGAAGCTGCCCAGCTGTGGTCGCATTCCATAGCTCTCTTTACGAGCTCCTCCCAGACTCCTTTATCGTTATAATCGTTCCATGCGCGCTTTACTGCGTCAAGCATATCATTTGCATTGTACGTCTTGAATGTGTATCCGTTGCCGTCCTCGCCGCCATTATCACGTACAGAGTCCCTGAGGCCTCCTGTTTCGCGGACTATGGGAACAGCTCCGTATCTCATGGCTATCATCTGAGCCAGACCGCAGGGTTCGCTCTGTGAAGGCATAAGGAACATATCCGCTCCCGAATATATCCTGTGTGAAAGTTCGGGCTCAAAGCCTATCGTTACGGATACTCTTTCAGGATATCTCGCCGCCATTTCAAGAAAGAAATCCTCATATATCTTCTCACCGTTTCCAAGGATAACGAATTTGATACCGTCATGCACCATTTCTTCAAAAACACAGCGTATAAGGTCTATGCCCTTGTGTCTTACAAAACGTGATACAATGCCTATTATCGGCTCATCTCCTTCAGCAAGACCGAACTCCTTTATCAGCTCTTCCTTGCATTTTTCCTTACCGCCGAGTTTTTTGGCGGAATAGTTCGCCGAGATGAATTTATCCTTTTCGGGGTCATACAGCTTGGTATCTATGCCGTTCATGATGCCGCGGAGCTTATACTGCTTTGTAACAAGTATCCTGTCAAGACCGTGAGCATACCACGGATCCATTATCTCCCACGCATAGCTCGGACTTACCGTCGTTATCATGTCGGAAGTCTCGATAGCGCCTTTCATCATATTGACATAACCGTCATACTCGATAAGTCCCGCGTTATACATAGGTATTCCCATGAGCTCGCTGAGGACTTCCTTTCCGTACTTTCCCTGATACTCTATATTATGGATAGTGTATACTGTCTTTATTCCGTCATATCCCTGCTGATACTTATAGTAAACATTGTAATAAACAGGTATCAGTGCTGTCTGCCAGTCGTTGCAATTGATAATGTCGGGAGTGAACTTTATATACTTCAGCATTTCAAGCACTGCCCTGTCAAAGAAAACAAATCTCTCACAGTCATCATAGAAACCGTAGAGTCCGTCTCTCGAAAAATAGTACTCGTTGTCTATGAAGTAATAAGTTATGCCCTCATATATGGTCATGAATATTCCGCAGTACTGTTTGCGCCATGAAACGTCAACAGTAATATTTGCGAGAAACACCATTTTCTCGCGTATCTCAGGCTTTATGGACTTATAGAGCGGTATCACCACCCTGCAGTCATGCCTTTTTGACTTTATCGCTTTCGGAAGCGAGCCTACAACATCTGCAAGACCGCCTGAAGCTGCGAAAGGCACAGCTTCGCTGGCAGCAAAAAGTATTTTCATATTCGATCACCGCCGTCAGATCTTACCGCCTTTTCCAATATACAGCGGATATGTCTCGGAGCCCGTAAGCACCTTTGCATTGCTTATCTCTACATTCTTATCGGTTATCACCGATGAAATACTGCAGCTCGTACCAACCTTGGTTCCCTGGAACAATACGCAGTCTTTTACTACTGTATCCTTCCCTATCCTTACGCCTCTGAAGAGGATGGAATTTATTACCGTTCCCTCTATTATGCAGCCGTCTGCGATAAGAGAATCCTTTATATTCGACTCAAGTCCGTATTTTACGGGACCATTGTCGCCTATTTTTGTGAATACAGGCATATTCTTCATGAACAGTGCGTTTTTCTTTGCAGGATCAAGGAGAAGTCTGCTTGCATTGTAATAATCCTGAATACTGTCTATCCTTGTAAAGAAGCCGTCATGTCTGAAGCCCATTATCTTGAAATCCTTGTTTCCGCTCTGAAGTATCTCGCGGGTAAAGCTGTGCTGATTGCGGCTTGCCGCGTCAGCTACCACCTTCTTAAGGAATTCCTTTGTGATGATGCACATTTCGAGCCACAGACTGCACTCACCCTTTATCTGCGGAGCTACAAGAGCGTCCTTGAGACAGTTGTTCTCATCGAACTCAAGCACCGTGGCGCAGTTGCTCTTTTCGCCGTCGTAATAGCCCTTGCTGTAGATAAGGGTTATATCTGCTTCATTGTCCATGTGCTGCTTGAGCGCAGGATTGAAATTGAGCGTTGTGACAACATCACAGTTGGACATTATCACGTACTTTGCATTTGAATGTTCAACAAAGCCCCATATGTTGTTAAGGGCGTCAAGTCTGCCCTTGTATATGCCGCCCGTCTGGCTGTACGGCGGAAGCAGATGCAGGCCGCCCTTTTTACGGGCAAGATCCCAGTCACGTCCCGATCCGAGGTGATCGAGAAGCGAACCGTAGTTTGATTTTGTGATTACGCCTACCTCTGAAACTCCCGAATTTACAAAATTCGACAGAGGAAAATCAATAAGGCGATAACGTCCCCCGAAAGGTATCGAACCCATCGTTCTTGATTTTGTCAGCTCACTGACATAAGAATCATGCATACTTGCAAAGACAAGTCCCAAAACATTATAATTAACACTCATAGTAACATTCCCTCCGTCAGATATTCTCGCCGATGATCTGTTTCGGCTCTACTACTTTTTCAGCCGATACAGTTACGTTATGTCCGACAACGGCAATGCCCCATCGTTCTCTGTTGTCAATATTCTCGGGACTTGATCCCACGTGAGCACGGTTTTCGATAACACTGTCGCTTCCTATGATAGCGTATTCAACAACAGCTCCCGATTTTATAACAGTACCCGGCATTACGATGCTGTAGTTCACAGTCGCGCCCGGTTCGATTGTAACGCCAGAAAACAGAATGGAGAAATCGACTGTTCCGTCAATAGTGCTTCCCTCTGAGATCATGGAGTTCTCAATGCAGGCATTGTCACCCACATACTGCGGCGGATAGTTGTTGTTTCGTGAATATATCTTCCAGTTGGGATCGTATAGGTCGAGCGGGACATTCGGACTGAGGAGATCCATGTTCGCCTCCCACAGTGAGTCAAGCGTTCCGACATCCTTCCAGTATCCCTCGAACTCATACGCAAAGAGTCTCTGTCCGTCCTTGAGCATTGATGTGATGATATCCTTGCCGAAGTCTTTTGACCACGGCTCGCCCTTTTCGCGCTTTGCATTGGCTTCGTTCTCGTTCTCTATGAGATACTCCTTCAGCTTTGCCCAGCTGAATACGTATATACCCATTGACGCAAGAGTTGACTTGGGCTCTTTGGGCTTCTCAACAAAGTCAACGATCTGCTTCTTATCGTCGCATATCATTATGCCGAAGCGTGAAGCCTCTGCTTTCGGAACATCAATTACCGAGATAGTACAGTCGGCGTTGTTTGCAACATGGAAATCCACCATTTTGGAATAATCCATCTTATAGATATGGTCTCCGCCGAGAACTACCACATACTCGGGATCGTATCTCTCGATAAATCCCATATTCTGGTATATAGCGTTCGCTGTACCCTCATACCATGAAGCCCCTGCCTGTGTCTCGTAGGGCGGAAGTACATGAACACCTCCATTCATCTTGTCAAGGTCCCACGGCTGGCCGTTGCCGATATACTCGTTCAGCACAAGAGGCTGATACTGAGTAAGAACTCCTACCGTATCTATACCTGAGTTGGTGCAGTTTGAAAGCGGAAAGTCTATGAGTCTGTATTTACCGCCGTATGGTACTGCGGGCTTTGCAACATTCTTGGTCAGCGCATACAGTCTGCTGCCCTGACCGCCTGCAAGGAGCATTGCAACGACTCTTTTTTTACTGTACATTGTTATTCCTCCAATACAATTTCGTATCTGTTATGATCATTTTGCAGATGATTTTTTCTTTGCCGTAGTCCTTGTTTTCACAGCCGTTTCTGAAGCAGGCATTTTGGACTTTGCTGCCGTCTTCTTCGGTACGGCTGTTACGATCTCCGTTTTCTGCCTTGGCTCTCTCTTTTTAGCCGGTACATATCTGAGGTATATCACCGAAAGAGGAGCAAGGGTCATTGTGATACTGTTATCGTGTCCGTGCATGGGGACGCTGTCTGATTTGAAGGTCTTCTCGGTGACTCCCGAGCCTCCGAACTCCACAGCGTCGGTATTGAAAACAAGCTTGTATCTTCCCTTGTAAGGAACGCCTATCCTGTAGTTCTTGCGTTCAACGGGAACGAAGTTGCAGACTGTGATTATCTCCTCATCGTTGTCGTCGATACGTCTGAACGAGATGATACTCTGCTTGTAATCGTCATTCGATATCCATCCGAAGCCGTTCCACGAATCGTCGTCCTGCCACAGCGGCGGGTTTTCCATGTAGAACTTGTTCAGCTTCTCGGAAAACTTCTGCATTGTCTTGTGAGCGTCGAAATTCAGCAGGTTCCAGTCGAGCTGAGCCTTATAGTTCCACTCGCTCATCTGTGCGAATTCCTGTCCCATAAACAGAAGCTTCTTACCGGGGTGAGCCATCATATATGCGAGGAACGCACGGTATGAAGCAAACTTCTGTTCGTAATTTCCCGGCATCTTATTTATCATCGAGCACTTTCCGTGTACTACCTCGTCATGGGAGATAGGCAGGATATAGTTCTCGGAAAAGGCATAGAAAAACGAGAAGGTGAGCTTATCGTGATTGAAGGCACGATATATGGGGTCGAGGGACATATAGCTCAGCATATCGTTCATCCAGCCCATGTTCCACTTGAAGTTGAAGCCCAGTCCGCCGATATCGGTAGGCTTTGTTACCAGCGGCCATGCCGTTGATTCCTCTGCTATCATTAGAGCGTCGGGGTGCTTGCGGAACACTGCTTCGTTGAGGTGCTTGAGGAACTCTACCGCTTCAAGATTCTCGTTGCCGCCGTAGATATTCGCAGCCCATTCTCCCTCGCGCCTGTCGTAGTCAAGATACAGCATCGAAGCTACCGCATCTACACGCAGACCGTCGATATGGAACTCGTCGAACCAGTAATTGGCACTGGATATCAGGAACGAGCACACCTCAGCCCTGCCGAAGTCAAATACACGTGTTCCCCACGCCTTATGCTCCTTTTTGCGGTCGTCCGAATACTCATAGCAGCAGCTTCCGTCGAACTCGTACAGGCCTGCCTCATCCTTCGGGAAATGTGCGGGCACCCAGTCGAAGATAACACCTATGCCCGCATCATGGAACATATCTATCATCTTCCTGAGATCATCGGGAGTTCCGTACCTTGAAGTAGGAGCAAAATATCCCGTTACCTGATAGCCCCACGAGCCGTCATAAGGATACTCCGTAAGAGGCATGAACTCCACATGGGTGTATGACATTTTTTTCAGATAAGGTATTATCTCCTTTGCAAAGGTAACATAATCAAGGAATTTATCCTCACCGTAATTCTTCCATGAACCAAGGTGGACTTCATATATGTTTACGGGGCTTTTGTAAATGCTGACAGAATTCTTGTTCTCGAACCATCTGCTGTCCTGCCATTCATAGCTGCTCTCATATATTTTAGAGGCAGTTCCCGGACGAGTCTCAAAATGAGCAGCATAGGGATCTGCCTTCATAAGTATCCTGCCGTCTCTGGCTTCGATACTGAATTTATATGCGTCATACTGTTTGAGCTTTGGTATCTCTGCTTCCCAGATCCCCTCAGCTATCATAGACATGGGATTTCTTTTCCTGTCCCAGTTATTGAAGTCTCCGACAACGGAAACACTTACAGCGTTAGGAGCCCAAACCCTGAATATATAGACCTTGCTTCTTCCTTTTTTTGCGGAATGCACACCAAAAAACTTATATGCTTCGTAGTTCTTGCCCTGATAAAAAAGGTAGAGCGGAAAATCGTTGGGATTGTTATTGTTATTGTAAACAGACATAATTCAGCCTCCTTTGCTATAATACATTTTATCAGAATAAGCAGAATTATTCAAGCTTTTTTGGTGATTATGAAAAAAATTCAGACGTTATGCTAATATTAGGCATTGCAATTAGTGCATTTTGACATATTTGTTTTGAGATTATCTCGGTCAGCTTTGTTAATATGCACAGCAAAAGCTGCTTTTTTTCATGTGATAGACACGATTTGAGTTAATATTTTGTTCACAAAAGCAGGACTTTTCCCCGTCAACCCGTAACTCTCACGCCGATGACAGTCACATCGTCAGAGTGTATCCCCGGGTTAAAGACCTGAGCCTTTCCGCTTATCTCGTCCACAATATGTCTGAGGTCATCTCCCCCGAGAAGCAGCTCCTTGATGAAGGGATAAGCGTTCTCGGATATGCCGTCGGAAAACATTATTATGATATCGCCGCTCTCAAATTCACAGTCCTTCACAAAGACCTCCGAGGCTTCGTATATGCCTATGGGGAATGTGGGTGAAGTAACCTTGAGGACGTTCCCGCAGTGTCTTATAAGAGTTGCCGCCGCACCTGATTTTATGACCGTCAGGCTGCATTCGTCAAGATCAATGCGGACAGCATCAAGAGTAGCGAAGCTCTCCTGCCACGACTTTGTCACCATGACCGAATTAATAAGCTTCACCGCAGTCGAAAAATCCACTCCTCCTGTTACCAGTCTGCGAAAAAGTCCCACGACCATTCTCGATTCACAGGCTGCTTCCCTGCCTGTTCCCATGCCGTCCGAAAGCACAGCGTAAGCCGCTCCGCTGCCGTCAAAGAATACTGTATGAGTATCTCCGTTATCGTCGGAATTATCCGCCCTTGCCGAAACGGCATATACTTCCATTCCAAAATGAGGCTTTTCGTAAACTCTGATACGCACCTCTTTTCCCGAACGTACAGGCTCGGTACAGTCAAGCGAAAGATGGAGCTCATCGGCGATAAGGTCGCAAATACGTGTACTCGACTCGGGAGCTTCTTCATTTCCGAAGTATATTTCCACCACAAGACGGTTCCTGCTGTTATAGCAGGCGATGACGTTTTCGGGGCTCATCCCGAATTTTTCAAGCTTATGCCTTATGTTCCTGCTTATGTTTTCAGAGTAGCTCACATCGACACGTTCACCGGCGGAACGGATTATATCCTCCGTTATTTTCAGCTGCTCGTACATAAGGCTCCTGCTTTCCGAGAAGCGCATTTCCATGAGCTTTGCAGCAGCTTTTTCACGTGAGCTCTGAGTAAAGACCTCCGCAAGCTCGCTTTTGCGGATACAGTCGTCAAGCTCATGAGGGAAGCTTTCCGCTGCAAATTCCGTCATGTCCGCAAGCTTTGTAAAACCGCGGTATGTATTGCCCCTGTCGGACTTCCAGCAGAATGCCCGCCTGTAGCACAATGTGCATACCTTGTCAGAATTTTCCGCTATCTCGCGGTCGATATCAGCCCCCTTTGCAAGCATATGCGATATACGCTCGGACTCGCTGCGGAGCTCGCTGACCGTATTCGACAGGAACTTCATTTTTATGCCTATCATCTCGGGAAGAGCTGCTGCGCTCTCGCTTCCCGTCCTTATCCATTTATCCGAAAACAGCGCCGAAACAGGAATAAATAAAGCGGCTCCGCATATAATATCTATCATATTCTCAACGCCCTTTACAGTCATACCCGTAAGGACTGTCAGTACGAAATTGATGCCCACAAAACAGGCTGACGCTATGTGATTTTTTTGTCTGTACAGATAGCCCGTGAGCAGACCTGCGGCAGGAAGAAGAACTATATTCATGCCCACTGACGATGACGAGAGAAAGGCTCCGCATACTGAAAGTGCTCCGCAGAATACTCCTCCGTTCTGACGATAAAAATACGCTCCCGTAAGTGTGAACACCGCCGAAGCTATGATGCCCGCATTCAGCGTCGGGAGCTCCACCGCACAGAGCGATGATATCAGCATGATGTAAACTACCGCGCAGGAAAAGCCGCTCATTCCCGACACGCTTACCGTCTTGTGCCGCCTTATGTCAAGCAGCACCTTCGATGCGGAATATGCCGTATAGCCTGCAAGCAGCGCATAGAAACCGTAAAACAGCAGCTTGAACATGAGCTCCCCGATCACCGCAGACACAGCTGTTCCCGAAACAAAAATGCTTACGGCAGTATTTATGCCGCTGAGCTTGGGATCGTTTTTCGGTTCAAGGAACATCTTTATTATCACTATCAGTGCAAGCGATGAGAGCTTAACTATATTATGTCCGATATCGCCGCCGATAATGCTGCGGACAAGACTTCCCGCAAAAACAGCCGCTGAATATGGCAGCTCCAGCGCACCTGAAATGGATATATCCGCAAAGGAAGCAACTCCCGCTATTTTCGTCCCCGCAAGAAAAAAGCCCGCTGCTGCAGCTGCTGCATAAGCAGCCGCTGCACCGCTGTACTTCCAAGACATTATCGCCTTTATATTCAACATAAATCACACCTCACAAAATATACGATAGCTAAATTATACCATCATTAATGTGAGGTTTTTGTCGTTATCCGCCGCTATAAAAAAATGATACCGTCGCTTTGTGACAGAAAATGAAAAAGCTGTGCAAAGCACAGCCATTCGTTATCATTTTTCATCAGCCATATACAGGAGCGCATTGCAGACCGCAGCCGCTACATTGCTGCCGCCCTTTCTTCCGCGGGCAACTATGCACGGGACTCCGCTTTCTATTATCATTTCCTTAGACTGCACCACGTTTACAAAACCTACGGGCATACCTATTATCAGCCGCGGTACAAAGCTGCCTCTGTCAATATGCTCCTTCAGTCTTATAAGGGCAGTGGGAGCATTCCCGACTGCGTATATGATATCTTTTCCCAGTGCAGCCGCCTTGTCCACAGATACCGCCGCTCTTGTTATACCCTTTTCGGCAGCCGAAGCTGCCACATCGCTGTCAGCCATGAAGCACTCGACAGAACAGCCGTGACGTGAAAGTGCAGCCTTGTTTATCCCTGCCTTTGCCATGTTGGTATCCGTAACAAACAACGCTCCGTCCTTTATGGCTGAAAGAGCTGTTTCCACTGCATTTTCCGAGAAATACATATTCTCATAGTAGTCGAGATCCGCAGTTGTATGTATAGCTCTCATGACTATGGGCTTTATGCCGTCGGAAAGCTTTCTGCTGCCAAGCTCAGCTTCTATGATCTCAAAGCTCCGCCTTTCTATATCCTTAGGAAGTATGTATTCAAACTCCATCAGACGCCCTCCTCAACTATCCTGTAGAGCAGGTCGGTATCAATGCTCCTGCGTACCCCCTCTGCAAGCAGGTCGTACTGTCGTTCTTTGTAGGCGTTCCTGTCGACAACTCCGCCGCGGTAAGCTATCCCCTTGCTGTCGTAGAGCCTTTTCACTATCCGCTCGGATACCTGTGAATCATCAAATAAACCGTGGATATAGCAGCCGTAAACGCTGCCCGAGTATGCGCCGCCGCAGTCAAGCAGCTCACGCTCGCCGCTGTCAGTGCTGCCCATGTGTATCTCATAGCCGCTGAACTCCGCACCGCTGAGACAGCTGAAAAATCCGCCGATATTCCTGAATCTGCCTCTGGTCTGAGTCTGTCTTTTCTCACCCATGAATACGGTCCTGCACCGCAGAAGTCCCATACCGCTTATGCTTCCGCCGCACTCGCTGTCAAGGGGATCGGCGATCGTCTCCCCAAGCATCTGATATCCTCCGCATATTCCGAATACAGGGACGCCGTTTGCGGCATTCCTCTTTATCACAGCTTCCATGCCGCTCTCGCGTAGCCATTTCATATCGCAGATAGTGCTTTTTGTACCGGGAATTATTATCATGTCGGGAGTTTCAAGCTCCTCATATCTTGTCACATAGCGGACGGTTACTCCGTCATACTGCGAAAATACGTCAAGATCCGTAAAATTGGATATTTTAGGCAGCTTTATCACAGCAATGTCGATAAGTCCCGAAGACTTTCCCTCCAGCTTTGACGAAAGACTGTCCTCGTCCTCGATATCACAGTCCAGCTGCGGAACTACACCAAGAACAGGCTTGCCGCCGCGCTTGAAAAGGATATCCTTTCCGCTGTCGAAAAGCGAGATATCTCCCCTGAACTTATTCACAACAAGGCCCTTAACCATGTTCCGCTCATCATCTTCAAGGAGGCTCAGCGTACCGAGAAGCTGTGCAAAAACTCCTCCTCTGTCGATATCTCCCACAAGAACAACAGGAGCTTTTGCAAGCTTTGCCATGCCCATATTCACGATATCATCTGTTTTCAGATTGAGCTCCACAGGACTTCCCGCACCCTCGATAACGATAATATCATGCTGTGCGGCAAGCTTGTCATAAGCCTCCTTTATTTTTGGGATTAGCTCTGTCTTTCTGCTGAAATACTCCTTTGCGGACATATTTCCAACAGCTCTGCCGTTCACTATTACCTGCGAACCGATATTGGTAGTGGGTTTCAGCAGAACGGGATTCATGAGCACCGAGGGCTCGATCCCTGCCGCCTCCGCCTGCATCGCCTGAGCTCTTCCTATCTCGCAGCCGTCTGCGGTTATATATGAATTGAGTGCCATATTCTGTGATTTGAACGGAGCACAGCTGTACCCGTCCTGTCTTAAGATGCGGCACAGCGCAGCCGCAAAAAAACTCTTTCCTGCATTGGACATAGTCCCCTGAATCATAATAGCCTTAGCCATTCATTATCCTCCTTATTGCAGCTATAAGCTGCTCATTTTCAAAGCCCGTTCTAACTGCCGTGCGGAAAAAGCCCCCGTCCAGTCCGCTGAAATCAGCGCAGCTGCGGATAAGTATCTTTCTTTCCAGAAGAAGCTCTCCGAGGTCGGTGCGTGCTCTGAATAAAATAAAATCAGTATCCGACGGGAACACTTTTACCCCCATGCCTGCGAGCTCTGCCGCAAGATGTTCCCGTTCGGATTTTATTAGATCTGCCGTTCTCTTAATGTAATCATTTTCGTCAAGTGCGGCAATACCTGCCGCCTGTGCAGGAGCGGAAACGCTCCAGTACTGTCCCGAGGCTGATATTTTTTCAGCGATAGCTCTGCTTCCGCAAACAGTATACCCAAGCCTCAGCCCTGCCATTGCAAACAGCTTCGTAAAGGAACGAAGAACTATGGTATTCCCGTTCAGAAGGTTCAGTGCGGTAAGCTTTTCACTCTCGGGAGAAAAGCCGATAAAGCTCTCGTCACACAAGAAATACGCACCTGTCTCACTGCATTTTTCAGCTATTGCAGCAAGAAGCTCCGTCTTTATTATCTGACCTGTGGGATTGTTCGGTGAAGCAAGTATCAGCATATCGCTGCCTGCGATACTGTCAAGTATGCTCTCGGTAAGAGCGAAGTCATTTTCGATGCGTAGAAAATGCTCATCAACAGTACAGCCGTATTCCGAAAGTGCTTTTCGGTACTCTCCGAATGCGGGAGCGCATATGAGTGCCCTTTTCGGTCTCAATGCAGAAACTATGCGGTATATGAGGTCGTCCGCACCGTTTCCGCAGACGATATCGCATACGGGAACTCCCAGCTTTTGCGAGAGCTTTCCGCGAAGCTCCCCGCATAAAGGATCGGGATATTTTTCCCATCCCGCAGCAGAAGCAATAACAGCTTCCCTGACCTTTTCAGGCATTCCGAGAGGGTTAAGATTGGCAGAAAAATCAAGGCTGATATCAAGTGAAAGATCATTCCCGCCGTGATGTCTGTTCAGCATATGATCCCCCCGAATATCAGCGCTCTTATGATGAATGCTCCTGCAGATACCAGTGCCGAGCCTGCATACATAAGCCTGTTTGCACGGCGTATATCCTCGTTTTCGATCTCCCGCAGAGCATCGCCGATATACGCCTTTTTGTGGAGCTCGCCGAAATAATATGCATCCCCTGCAAGCCTTACTCCGAGAGCTCCCGCACATACCGATTCCGTCTGTGCCGAGTTGGGACTGGCGTGTTTTCTCCTGTCTCTCTTCCAGATGCGGTATGCGCCACTGACGTCAAGTCCGAGCAAAGGAGCGCAGACTATCATCGCAAGTGCAGTGATGCGTGAAGGTATATAATTCAGGACATCGTCAAGCCTTGCGGCAAATCGCCCGATATCCGCGTATTTTTCGTTCCTGTAGCCTATCATGGAATCCATTGTATTCGCAGCCTTATAGAAAAATCCGAGGACTGCTCCCCCGAGAGACATATACATTATCGGGGCTGTCACGCCGTCAGAGGTATTCTCCGCAACAGTCTCCACCGCAGCACGGATAATTCCTGCTTCATCAAGAACTGCCGTGTCTCTGCCAACTATCATTGAAACTGCCTTGCGCGCTCCCTCAATATCTCCCGAATCAATTTCCTTATAGACCTTCATGCTTTCGTCCCGCAGATCTCTTGCCGCCATCAGATAGAAGCACATGACACCCTCTGCGACAGCTCCAAGCAACAAGCTGATACTGTAGCAGATAATGAGTATTATCAGAGGAACGATGGCCGACAAAAACAAAACTGTTATGGCAAGGAACACTCCGCCTGTGCGAAGTCTGCCTGCAAAGTGACTGCGTACAAATACCTCGAGCCGTGAGATCAGTCTGCCTATAAGACGTATCGGATGGGGCATGGTATAAGGATCGCCGATGGCGCAGTCTGCCGCGGCGCCTATAAGAAGCGGGAGCACCGCTGTCAAATAGTTCATATTTTCTCCGTTACAGTAATATTTTTTCCGTCAAACTCAGTGACAAAACCATGTCCGTTTGCAGTGTGCCAGTCGTAATAGCTCTTCTTCGGAACTGCAAAATGCTCCATAATGGACATTATGGTACCGCCGTGAACAACGAATGTCAGGTGTTCGGCATCGTACATATCCGCAATACAGCTCAGGAAGCCGTCAACACATCTCTTTTTGAAGTCATCGGGTAATTCTCCGTTGGGAAATGCCCCTTCGCCTCCGCTGTCTATCCATCGCTGATAACGGCTGTCAAGGCTGAGCTCGATATAGTTCCTGCCCTCGAAATCTCCGAAATCACATTCTTTGAGAGCTTCACAGACAACGGGAGCGGTATCAGGAAAAATAAGCTCTGCTGTTTGCAGGCACCGCTTCATGGGACTTGATACGAGCTTTCCGCAGGTCGGATAGCTTATGACCGCAAGCTCTGCTATGCCCGCAAAGGAAAGGGGCTCGTCAGTCCTGCCGATATACCGCATTTCAAGGTTTCCCTCAGTTTTGCCGTGACGGATAAAATCAATCCTCATCCCTTCCGCCTTTCAGGAATACGGGTATTCCGCAGATAACACGGATAACGGTATCGCTTGCGGAAGAGATTATGCAGCCGCACCTGCCTGTTTCCTCACGGCGCTTGCGCTCCGATTTCTCAACAGGTACTATACCGCAGCCTATCTCGTCCATTATTATAACTGCACCGCTGTTTTCAAGGCAGAGCCTCTTCGTGAAATCAACGGGGCTCACTCCCTGCGCCATAAGACGGGCGATTATCCTATGGTAGCTCTTTATGCACTTAGCTGTAAAAACTTCCTCAAAATCACAGGTCGAGCCGTTGACCATATCGGACTCCTTTAGTCCGAACATCTCGCAGGCAGTATCTATCTTGCCCTGATATGCTCCTCCTATTACAAATTTCATGCTATGACCTCCATTATTCTGTATGTGAAAACGGCAGCTGCTGCGATCAGAAGCTCGCATACCTGTAGGAACCATCCTGCAAGGTCGCCTGTTATACCGCCAAATTCCCTGTATGCCATGTGACGATAGTACATCATCAGGAGCAATGCGGCTGCCGCCGCAGAAATTCCCGCAGGTATATCCGCAGCTGCCATTGCAAAGCAGCTTGCGGCAGCAGTAAAAGCAAGTATGAAAAGCGCAGCATTTTTATGTGTATTGCTTGTAAAATCAAAAAGGCTCCCCTCTTTTTTTGCCGCTGTGAACGCTACGGCAGCAAGTCCGCTGAGAGCTCGCGAAAGCACATATCCGATAGCTGTGACCGCAGCGGCGGGCGTCCCTTGCAGCTCCGACAGAAGCGCAGTATAAAGCACAAGATAAACTCCCAGCTTTATGGCGGCAAAAGCGCCTATGTGCGAGTCACTCAGGATCTCCAGCTTACGCGCTTTGTCTCCCCATGAAGCCCTTGCGTCACAGGTATCGCAGAAGCCGTCAAGATGTATACCGCCGGTGACCAGAACTGTCAGAAACACAGCTCCCGCACCAAAGAGAAGGCTGCCTGTCCCGAGCCGTGTGCAAAGCCTGTCCCAAAGCATGAAAAGGCAGCCCATGACCATTCCTACAAACGGGAAAAAGCACAGTGCATAGCGGCGGTTCTCGGGTCTCCATTCTATCCTCGGCATGGGTATGCGCGAGTACATCTGAAAGGCTGTAATAAACGACCTTATCATACAAGTCTGCCCTTCAGCGCAACAGGTATCCCGTAAACACATTCGACCACATTATCCGCAAACTCCGCTATCCTGCTGTTTATGTGAGCTATCTCGCTGACATACGCCATAAGGTCCGCCGAATAGCTGTTTCCGTCACAGCCTACTTCATTCGTTACTATGACGAACTCCGAAGCTGTCTCACCAAGGGACTTAAGATTGCTTATTATCTTATCTGACGGTCTGAATATATTGCCGCCCACGTACATCTCGTTTGCACAGAGATTGCCGATACATTCAAGGAGAACTCCGCATCCTATGGGCAGATCGAGCTTGTCGACATCACGGGGACATTCCAGCGTTATATAGTTCTTGTTCCTGCGTGATTCACGGTGACGTGCTATTATCTCATCTGCATCGTCACCCACGGGATTCATTGTGGCGATATAGTATTTAGGTCCGCGGAAGTTCTCAAGTACTTTTTCAGCATAGCCTGATTTCCCGCATTTTGTACCTCCTGTAACAAGTGTTATCATTTCAGTTCCACATACCTTTCTATGCCTGAGCTGTCAAATCTGTGTGAATTGTAGTATATAGCCGCTGCTCCGTCAAGAAGCGGCAGGAGAAGTATACCTCCCGTGCCCTCGCCAAGTCTCAGCTCACCGTCTATGACTGCACGGAGACCCAGCTTTTCAAGCAGCCCTCTTCCCGCAGGCTCGGCAGAAACATGGCCCGCAAGCATATAGTCCACCGACGCAGGTGCTATCATGGAAGCCAGCACAGCCGCAGCTGCTGAAATAACGCCGTCTATGACAGTTACGACTCCGTAACAGGCACCTCCGAGGAAAAGACCGACCATTCCTGCTATTTCAAAGCTTCCAAGCTTTGAGAGGAGCTCCACACCGTCATCGGAAAAGGGAGAATTTATCTTTATCGCCCGCTTGACGACTGCTATTTTACGCTCAAGTCCTTCAGTTGACAAACCTGCACCGCGTCCTGTTACAATGTCGGGCGGCAGTCCGAGGAGGACCGATGACAGCGCTGCTGTGGGAGTGGTATTCCCTATTCCCATTTCTCCTGTGACTATGAGCTTTATGCCCTTGTCCGCAAGCTCGCCGACTATGTCCATGCCTGTTTTTATTGCCTGCCTCGCCTTTTCAGCCGACATGGCAGGTCCCACAGCGATATTGGCTGTACCCTTGCACACCTTTCGGTTCAGAAGTCCCCTGCAGGTCATATCACGGGCGATGCCTATATCAACAGCAACGACCTCGGCACGGTAAACGTCCGCAAGAACATTTATATTCGACCTGCCGTATGCTATTTCCTCGGCGCAGACAGCCGTGACAGAATTATCCGACTGTGTCACGCCCTCTGCAACAACTCCGTTGTCAGCGCACATGACAACTACTGCACGGTTGAAGATATTCGGCATATCGGTACGCTGCACAGCCGCTATCCTGTTCCACATCTCCTCAAGTATGCCGAAGCTTCGGAGAGGCTTTGCGACCGTATCCCAGCGAGCCTGTGCAAGGTCGGCATATTTCCTGTCGACAGGCTTTATATGAGCTATCCTATCCATAAATACCTCCAAACTCCGCACAAGCAGCTGCAAACCGCTCGGCAATGCTGATATCCGAATAAAAATACAAGTGCGGAAAGCCTGCATAAAGAGACTTTCCCCCGTGTATACAGCTCCACTCCCTGCCGTCCGCTTTTTTTGCATTGAAGCAGCTGCCGCAGTCAGTGCTGTCCCAGTAGTGGAACTCATGAGCGGCTGTTCTATGACCTTTCTCACAGATAAGGCTGTCCTCGCTGGCAGTAAGTGTAACATACCCGAAGCGCTGCAGGCGGGAGGTCTCATATGCAGTACCGCTCAAAGCTCCTGCCATTTTGTATTCGCGCCCGTCCGACGTCTTAATCGTATCATGCAGATACATAAAGCCGCCGCATTCAGCGATAGTCGGCATACCTGATGTCACCGCCATTTTTATGGCAGCAAGCATCTCACTGTTATCCGAGAGCTCCCCTGCATGAAGCTCGGGATAACCTCCGCTGAGCAGCAGTCCGCAGCAGTTTTCGGGAAGCATTTTATCCTTTATCGGTGAAAAATACGCGATATCACAGCCAAGCTGCCTGAGAAGCTCAATATTTTCATCATAAATAAAGCAAAACGCCTCGTCCCTTGCAACAGCAATTTTTGGCTTGCTGTTTTTAAAAAGACTTTCCACTTTTAAAGGTATATATTCGGGCAGCGGAGCTTCCGAAGCTGCTATCAGTTCATCAAGCAGTATATGCTTTTCCGCAAGCTCTCCGAGCTCCTTCGTTTTTGCTTTAAGGTCAGTGACCTCGGCAGCCGTAACAAGTCCGAGCCGCCTGCTTTCAAGTGAAAAGCCGTTCACGGGAAAGAATCCGAAATATCGACTCCCCAGCCTTTCGCAAAGCTCCTTTGCAAGAGGCACGAGACGTTCGGGAAGTCTGTTGAAAATAAAGCCGCTTATCCTGTTCGGGACTTCATAATCCATGAAGCCCTTCATCACTGCACCTATGGATTCCGACGCTCCCTTGCAGTCGATAACAATTACAGAGGAAGTCCCCGTCACCATTGATACGGAATGGGCAGAGCCCTGTCCGTTCACTCCGTCATAGAAGCCCATAACTCCTTCGATCACTGATATATCGCTGTTTTTATCGTTTTCGCACAACAGATGCTTAAGCGTATTGTCATTGCAGAAAAAGCTGTCAAGATTGTAGGAATCCGCACCTATTATGCTCTTATGGAACATCGGATCAATATAATCGGGACCGCATTTGAAGCTGCTCACTGCAAGTCCTCTTGCTTTAAGCGCAGCAAGAATCGCACAGACTATGGTAGTCTTGCCGCAGCCGCTGTTAGTGCCGCCTATAAGTATTCTTTTCATAGGCGTTTCATCTTTATTATCCATATGGGATTTTCAGCGTTCAGCATTGTGTGTTTGCCGACTTTTCGGGTTCGGGTCACCGCTATCTGAGTTATCTCGGCTTCAAGTCCGAGTTTATCAAAAATTGCTGTGCACTGTGAAAGAGTTTCCAGCGAAACAGCAGTAACGGTCAGCCGTAAATTGCGATTTCTTATAACAGCCGCTTCGACAATACTGCATAACTGACCACCCGAACCGCCAATAAAAACAGCATCGGGAACAGGCAGCTTCTCAATGATCTCAGCCGCTTCTCCGCAGTATACTTCAATATTGTCGCAGCCGAACTTTATCCTGTTCTTATCTGTAAGCTCCACTGCTTCGGGATTTTTCTCCACAGCGCAGACTGTACCGTTTCCGCAGCGCAGAGCCATTTCAACTGCCACTGAACCCGTACCGCTGCCGATGTCCCAGCAAACGCTGTCATCACCTATGTCAAGCCCGGCAACAACAACTGCCCTGACCTCTGATTTTGTCATCGGAACATTGCCTCTTATGAACTCATCATCGGCAATGCCGCATGGGATAAAGCGCTCGTTATCGGGATTTTCGCACAGCATGACACACAGTCTGTCAACGGCGCTGTCAGTAAACTCAAAAGCTTTCCCGCTCTTTATCATCTCGCTGTCATAACCAAGGTCTTTTCCGATATATACGCTAATATCCCCCATTCCGAAGTCACAGAGCTTTTGGCATACATCAGCTGCTGTTATATCTCCGCCAAGGAGGAAAAATGTCTTTTTGTGAGCTCTCACATTTCTCACGATACTTGCTTTTTTACCGTGAAGGCTCACAAAAAAACAGTCAGACCACTCTTTTCCGAGCTTTGAGCAAAGGTAAACAGGTGAAGAAATACCGCATATAACTTCGGGAGAATACTTCGCAAGCTTCTCGTTCAGCTTTTTTGCACCGCTGAAAAAGCCGCAGTCTCCCGACATTAGCACTGTTGCGGAGGAAATACTGTTTTCTTCAATATATCGGACTATTTCGTCGCTCCTGTACTCAGCGAAGAGCTTCTTTCCGAGATCTCTGAACGGCTCAAGCATACGCTCCGCGCCTATAAGTACTTCAGCATCTTCAATTGCAGCAGCCGCTTCATTTGTCAGCGTTTTTACGCCGTCCATTCCCGTCCCGACTATGTATATCTTCAACTCTTCACCTCATTTCGTCTATGATTTTCTTTATTTCATCAGCTGTAAGACCATTTTCCGCATGTCTCGTCAGCACTATCACTTTTACCCCGCATATTTCCGCTGCTTTAAGCTTTTCGGGAAAACCTCCCACTGCACCGCTTTCCTTCGTGACAATCAGTTCCGCACCGCTTTTTCTTATATGAGCGATATTCTGCTCAACTGTGAACGGACCTTTTTCCAGTATGAGCCTGTCCCCGCTGTATCCGAGTTCTATGCAGCTTTTCCGCACATCTTCCACAGGAAGTGCCCTTATCCATATCCTTTCTGAAAAACTGCGGACTTCTGCAAGCTTTGGCAGCTCCTTGCTCCCGAGTGTACTGAGGACTTTCTTATCAGAGCTGTTCAGTATCTTCACAAGCTCATCCATGCTTTCGGCTTTTATGCAGTCGGAAAGCTCCTCCTGTGTTCGTATGAGCCTGTAATAAGCTACTTCAAGTCCCGTACAGGCAGCTTTTATATTCTTTGTTACCTCTTCCGCATAGGGGTGGGTAGCATCTATGACAGCCGAACATTCAAGCTCTGTTATAAGCCTTCTGATCCCGCCGGCGTCAAGTCTGCCAACGAGCTTTTTGATACGATCGCTTTTCGGGAGCAGCTCCGCACCGTACTCAGTAGCCACGGAAACAGTGGCAGCGATACCTTTTTCCGCACAGTACTCGGCTATCTCCCTGCCCTCTGTAGTTCCGCCGAAAATCAGTATCCTACACATTGCGATAGCCTCTTGGTGTGACCATTTTCCCGTTTATGACCTTAGTTTCGGAGTTCCCGATAAAGACCGTAGTGAACATATCCACCTGTGTTTCTCTCAGCTCATTCAGCATAAGGACTCTGCTCTGCTGTCCCTCTCTGCCTATATTGCCGACTATACCGCAGACAGTTTCGGGAGAGCGGTATTCAAGTATGATATCACACGCCCTTTGAAGATAGTCCGCACGTTTTTTCGAGGACGGATTGTACAGAGCGATCACAAAATCCCCCTCCGCCGCACAGCGCAAACGCTTTATTATCTTTTCCATGGGAGTAAGAAGGTCGGAAAGACTTATCAGTGCAAGATCGTGTGTCATAGGCGCACCGAGAACTGCTCCGCCGCTGAAAGCCGCCGTCACTCCAGGTATTACTTCGATATCAACTTCGGGATAGTTCACAGAGAGCTCAATGGCAAGACCTGCCATGCCGTAAAGCTGACTGTCGCCGCTGCACACAAGAGCCACTGTTTTCCCGTCAGAGGCATTCCGCAGTGCAAGCTCAACGCGCTCACGCTCCTGCTTCATACCTGTGGAAATACATTCCTTTTCGGGATAAAAGCTCTTTATCTGCTCGATATAGACTGTATATCCGACCACGATATCGCTGCTGAGTATAGCTTTTTCAGCTTCAATGGTGATGCCGTTCCTGCTTCCGCAGCCAATGCCCGCAACGTAAAGCTTCATAGTGATATGTTCCTCTCAAAATCAAGATATACCGGCTTTTCAGCAGCCGCAACAGTTACACCGTCAGCTGCTGTCTTTTTCATTATCAGCTTTCCGCCGCTGCAAAGAACGGCGCTTCTTTCGCATACATTATCCGCACCTGTTGTTTCGAGTACAAAGTCGGAGCTTTCAAATTCTCCGCTGACAGACATAAGCTCTTCAGCAGTATAGGTATTCAACTTTATTCCCACGCTTTCGCAGAAGCTGCACAGACCTGATTCGTCTTTTTTGATGTCGATGGTAGCAGCTTCCGATATCCTGTTCATGTCCATATCATTCTGCTTAAAAGCTTCACTTACCGCATTCCTGACAGCTTCTGCGGAAGTGCCCTTCTTACAGCCGATGCCGAGAACTATATTCCTCGGGACAAGATTAAGGGTAACAGGAAATGGCTTCTTCTCGGTATCTGTGCTAACGCATATGCCCGTCCTGCAAATGCCGAATTCCGTCAGCTCCGAGGGAAGTCCGCTGTGGCGGTACTCGCTGTAAAAGCCTATCTTTTCATCATCAAGCACCTCGGCAGCGATCTCCTTTGCAGCTTTCAGATCAGTCAGTATCAGCTCGTTGGCAGCAGCGAAGCTGTCGGGAGAGAAACGCCCGCCTACATCCGTAGCGGTAGTTATGACAGCTTCCGAACCGAGACCTTCGGCTATTATCTCCGCAAGCCTGTTTGCTCCGCCGATATGTCCCGAAAGAACAGGGATAACGAATTTTCCGCAGTCGTCCATGACTATAACTGCGGGATCATCAGCCTTCGTACCGAGGTATGGAGCTACCGCACGTACCGCAATACCGCAGGCACACACGAAAACAAAGGCATCGGAGCGCTCGAAAAGGCGTCCTACCATGCTTCCCATATTCCAGAATACAGCCGAATTATCGTCGGTATGCTTATGAAAACAATATCGGCTCACCTTATGCTCGGCTTCAAGCAGCCCGCCCACTCTGAGCGAGAGCTTCCTGCCGTTTTCGGTGACCGAAAACACAGCTATATTCATGTTTTTTCTGCCTTTCTGAATTCAGTTTCAAATGTTTTATCATAGAGCTTTGAAAGCTCGTAGTCATTTCCGAGAAAACCGCCGACAGTTATAAGCGCAGTTTTAGTTATACCGTTTTTCTTCGCCGCTTCATCAAGAGAAGCCACAGTACATCGCACTACCTTTTCGTCCTCCCATGTCGCCTTGTATACGATAGCAGCGGGAGTATCTTCGCTGTATCCGCCTTTTATGAGACGCAGCGAGAGCTCCTCCGTCATGCCTGCACTGAGGAATATGACCATAGTCGCATTGTGAGCTGCAAGGCTCTCTATGCTCTCTTTTTCGGGGACGGGAGTACGCCCTGCCATTCTTGTGAGAATGACAGTCTGTGATACATCGGGGAGCGTATACTCAGCTCTCAGCGCAGCCGCAGCTCCGCAGAATGAGCTTACTCCCGGAGTAACGCTGTATGGTATATCAAGCTCGTCAAGCCTGTCCATCTGTTCGCGTATAGCTCCGTATACCGAAGGATCACCCGTATGGAGACGAACTGTGTTCTTTCCCTCAGTTTCAGCTTTTTTCATTACCTCTATCACTTCGTCAAGGTGCATAAGAGCACTGTTATGTATCTCGCAGTCCTGCTTTGCATATGAGAGGAGCTCGGGATTTACAAGAGAGCCTGCATAGATAATAACATCGGCATTCTCTATGAGCCGCTTTCCCCTGAGTGTTATAAGGTCGGGAGCTCCGCAGCCCGCACCAACAAAATCAACCATTTTCTTCACCTGTTATTGCCTGTATAAGTTCGTCTGCAAGGGAGGTTTTTATAAGGAGCTCGCGCTTGAAGGAAAAAGCGATCGCCGCTATCTTTGCTTCGCCCTTTACCCTTGCATTGAGGTAAGTTTCCATCCGCTTTTCAAGAACTTCCGCTGTTTTTTCAAGATATCCCTTTTCATCGAGGATATCCATTGCAGCGTCAGCCGTTGCACATTCGGGTATCCTTTTCAAAGTATCCGTATCAGCTCCCGCAAGGACTCCGCAGGTAACGAGCACGTCCATTCGTCCGTCCGCATAGGAGGAATGGGTATTCATTATACCTGCCCCGAGCTTTACCAGCTTGCCGATATGACCGACTATAAGTATGCTCTCAAAGCCGAGCTCAAGTCCTATGTCAACAGCATCGCCGATGAAGTTGCTGCACGTAACGCTTCTGTCAAGAGAAAACGGCAGCTCGTTCTGCACGAAGCTCTCACTGTAGTTTCCCAGTGTCAGGAGCATATTCCTCTGCCCTTCGGCACGGCGCATTTTCGCCTCGGTGCGGATAGTTTCCACAAGTGCGGAATTGCTCATGGGCTCAACGATGCCGCTTGTGCCGATAATGGAGATACCGCCCTCTATCCCCATTCGGGGATTGTAGGTCTTATTGGCTATCTCTTTTCCGCAGGGTACCGATACCGTCACACGGAAACCGCCCGAATAGCCGTATTTCTCCGCAATTTCCATGACTGCTTCGCGTATCATTCTGCGAGGTACGGAATTTATGGCAGCTTCACCCACAGGCTGATCGAGACCTGCCTTTGTCACAACGCCTATGCCCTCGCCGCCTATTATCTCAACTCCGCTGTCCGCAGCAGATACCTCGGCAAAAACGCTTATACCGTTGGTTATATCGGGATCGTCGCCGCTGTCCTTGACTATGGCACATACAGCGCTCTCCGCACTCATTCTCTGCTCACTGACATCAAGACACAGTCTGATGCCCTTTGGAGTCATTATCTCCACAGAGTCAGCTTTCCTGCCTGTCATGAGCATTTCCGCAGCAGCTTTTGCAGCAGCTGCCGCACATGAACCTGTTGTATAGCCGCAGCGCAGCTTCTGTGTTCCTCTGCAAATGTATTCCTCAAGCTTCATGGAAATTCTCCCTGTCAGTTATTATGAAAAGCGTAAAGTATCCGAGCTCGCTGTCAATGCTGCCGACCGAGCGATATATTATTTCATCGGCAAGCCCGCAGTTCGATACTATTTTTGTACATCCCGACAGTCCCTTTGCCTTTATGAGCCCTATGAGATCCTCAGCCCTTCTGCCTGCCTTCATTATGACCTTTGTGCCGCCGAGTTCAAGTGCTTTTTCAATATCTCCGCAGTCGTACGGGATAATATGCAGCTCTTCGTCTCCGAGGCAAAGGGGCTCTCCGAGCAGAGCAGCCGCCGCACTGAAACTGGTAACTCCCGCGCATATCTCGGTCTCAAAGCCTCTTTTTCCCACAAGGCTGCCTATATGACTGAACGTGGAATACACGGAAATGTCACCGAGAGTGAGGAAAGCAGCATCAATGTTTTCAAGCTCGCTGCAAAGTCTGTCGGCTATGTCCGAATAGTTTTTTCCGCACTCTTCCCTGTCAGCTGTCATCGGGAAGTCGAAATAAAGCTTTCTTTTGCCTGACAAATCCACAGCCTGCTCCGCTATTGACAGAGCAATGGAGGTTTCTCCGCCTGTGCGGGGCACCGCTATAACTCCGCACTTTTCTATGATATTTGCAGCTTTCAAAGTCATGAGCTGCGGGTCACCGGGACCCACACTTACACCGTAAAGCCTGCCCATTACTGCTTCATCAGCTCCGCAGAGACTGCAATGAGCTTATCCATATCGATCTGCTCTATACGTGCAGCCTCGGGAAGTCCCTCGGCTCTCAGTGCGGAATAAACCTTCTCCTTAGGTATTCCCATGACCGATGAAAGCGAGTTCGCAAGAGTTTTTCTTCGCTGTGAAAAGCCTGCCTTGACTACCCTGAAGAAGAATTTCTCGCTTTCCTCGTCAAGACGCTGCTCCTTGTTTATATCTATCCTTATGACTGCCGAATCCACATTAGGCGCAGGCATGAAGCTGCCACGCGAAACGCCGAAAAGATTTCTGACAGTGCCGTAATAGTTCACTCCCACTGTTATTGCTCCCGAGTCCCTTGAGCCCACCTTTGCACAAAGGCGCTGTGCGGCTTCCTTCTGTACCATTACGGTTATAGACTCTATCGGCAGACGGCTCTCAAGGAGCATCATAATGATGGGGGACGTAATGTAATATGGCAGATTTGCACACACCGCTACCCGAAGCCCCTTGAACTCCTCGTCGATAAGCCTGTGCAGATCGCATTTCATTACGTCCTCGTTGATTATTTTTACATTGTCAAAGTCAGACAAAGTCTCGGCAAGTATGGAAAGAAGCCTTGTATCTATCTCTACAGCCGCGACCTTGTCCGCCCGTTTTGCAAGCTCTGCCGTAAGGACTCCGATACCCGTTCCTATCTCAAGCACTCCGAAGCCCTTGCAGGCATTGCCGTTTTCTGCTATTTTCGGACAGATATCGGGATTGATTATGAAATTCTGTCCCAGACCCTTTGAAAAGCTGAAGCCGTGACGCGAAAGTATATCCTTCACTGTTCCGATGTTGGTTAGATTCATTCAGTACTCCTTAAACGCTGTGTCGCTGTTTTTCGGAAAACTCGCTGCGCTTTGCGTCATTGAGCTTATCCATGGTATTTACCAGATAATCGGCAGAACGGTAGGCTCTCTGAAAATCCATGTCCTTGAAATAGACCTTCAGATCCACAAATTCGCCGTCGATGACTATATCTATCTGCCCGATCTGTCTGCCGACATATTTCTGTGCTGCGTACTTTAAGTACTCGTCGATCTCACATCTGTTCATTTCTCCGCCAATAACGTTGATTTTCATACTTAAGCCTCCTGTTCATAGATAAAGTTTTTTCATACCCGTCTTTCGGGCATCTGCTTTTAATTTATTACACTGAGCTTTTCAGCGAGCTCAGCTTTTGCTATTACCTTTTCGCTGCCGTCATTGCTTATGAGGAGCAGTTCCTTGCCGTTTGAGCATATAACTCCCTCACTGCATATCGTATAGTCAAGAACTCCCTTGCAGAGTATGGTCTCTGTTTCGTCTGGGCTTATTCTTACAAGGACACGGCTTCTCGGGAATATACCGGGATTTTTGTCACCTGCCGCAGCATTTTCCTTTTCATTCTTCTCGGCTTCACGCATTCTTTCCTCAAGGAAGAGCTCCCTCGGAGTCTTTGTTTTCGACTTGACATCGCCCTTCCTCTGACTTTTCCTGAGTGGCTCGCCGCCGAACAGGACGGAAAAAGCATTGATGAAGCCAAACAGTGCTTTTATCAGTCTTGCAGGAAAAAGCAGCACCGATTTCCATACAGGCTCTTTTGCCTCCTTTTCCTGCTTGTAAGGCTGACGGATAAAGTAATAATTGCCGTCAGCATCATTTTTAGGATCAAGGAGATCATTCCCCTCTTCCGCAAAAAGAGTGTCTATAGTACCTGCGTTCTCATCGACCGCAAGTATCGAGCTTGCGGAATAACCGCTGCCGCCCTCGAGGGCGCGTCCCCTTGTTGAGCAGAATATCCTGTCGTCCGTAGCCGACCAGAAAGGAGAGTCCTCCAAGGAATGTCCGTCGGTGAGCTCGTCATAGTCACCGCGCTCGTCGAATATTGCAAGGTGCCCGTCGAGTATTGCGGCTATCCTGCCGTTTTTATAGGCGATACTGCCGATATTCCTGTTCATACCCGTATAAATATGTCCCTCGGGAGCCTTGGGCGAATCAGCGCTCTTCCTGTAAATAGCACCCATTTCACCAAGCACAGCCGAATAGATAAAGTCGTCCTTTGCAGCGGATACACCGTTTATCCTGACAAATTTTGAAGCGTCGGCGTAATAATCGATATCCTCTCTGAACATGGCGCCTGCACCCGAATGCTTCCACTCCTTGTTCTTGTTTATCTCATTGACTGTATCAGTGTATTTTTCCGCCCTTTCACAGGGAAGCGCCGTGACCTTTCCGTCACTGCACAGAAACATATTATTGTCCGATATGTAAACTATCTTCATGTGTATTTCAAGTTCCTTCCATTCTTCTGCATACTGCCTCGGCGCACTTCATGCCGTCCACAGCTGCGGAAACTATACCGCCCGCATAGCCTGCGCCCTCACCGCAGGGATAAAGTCCCTTGAGCGATACGGACTGCATATCGTCACCGCGGTCTATACGCACGGGAGAGCTGCTCCTGCTTTCAATGCCTGTGAGCAGTGTATCATCATCGTCGAAGCCATTTATCTTTTTTCCCATTTCCTTTATGCCGTCTTTAAGAGACTCGCACACAAAATCGGGAAGGTATTCCTCGGGAGCTGCAAATCTCACAGCAGGGCGGTATGACGGTTTTACCCGTCCGAGCTTTTCACTGACGCGGCCCTTCATGAAGTCGCCCAGTACCGCCGCGGGAGCATGATAATCACTGCCGCCTGCGATAAAGGCTTTTTCCTCAAGCTCACGCTGGAAGTACATACCAGCAAGAGGATGATCGCTGCCGTAATCCTCAGGTCCCACATTCACAAGGAGAGCACTGTTGGAATTCTCCGCGTCACGGGCAAAGCAGCTCATGCCGTTGACTGCGAGCCTGCCCTCTTCCGAGGAGGCTGCGACCACATGGCCGCCGGGACACATACAGAAGGTATAGAGCGTTCTTCCGCCGGGAAGATGTACCGCAAGCTTGTAATCCGCAGCTTTAAGTGCAGGATGGCCGGCAAAATCTCCGTACATAGCCTTGTCTATGTCCGTGCGAAGATGCTCGGCTCTCACTCCTACGGAAAAGCTCTTCTGAGAAAGCTTTATCTTTTCATTGTAAAGCATCTCAAAGGTATCACGTGCACTGTGACCTGCCGCAAGTATAAGGCTGTCCGTATCTATGGTAAAAGTTTCACCGCCGTGAGTATATCTCACTGCCGAAAGATTTCCGTTTTCTGCCTCAAAGCCACAGAATTTCGAACCGAACCTCACCTCTCCGCCAAGTGATATGACTTTTTCGCGGAGAGCCTTTACAGCTCCGCGGAGCTTGTCCGTTCCGATATGCGGCTTTGCAAGGTAGAGTATCTCCTCGGGGGCGCCGAATTCAACAAGACGTTCAAGTATCCAGCCTATACGGCTGTCGTTTATGCCTGTGGTGAGCTTTCCGTCGGAAAAAGTTCCCGCACCGCCTTCACCGAACTGCACATTGCATTCGGGATCAAGCTTTCCGCCGCTCTGAAACTCCTCGACTGCCTTGCAGCGTGTATCAACATCGCTGCCGCGTTCAAGGATTATGGGTCTTGCCCCCGCCGATGCAAGCACGAGAGCCGCAAACATACCCGCAGGTCCGAACCCGACTATAACAGGCCTCTTGCCGCAGCTTTTCACCGTGGGGACTTTATACTCCACAGGCTCGTATTTTGAGGCGTTTTTCAGTGTTCTGAGAAGCTTTTCCTCGTTTTTCGCCTCAATATCAAGTGATATGGTGAAGTGAACGTCGCTTTTCCTGCGTGCGTCCACAGATTTTTTTGCAAGCTTAACACTTATTATCTTATCGCGGCTTATCCTGAGCTTTTTTTCACACAGAGCCGCAAGATCGTTAAAATCGGTATCAAGAGCCGCTCTTACAGCGCCGACTCTTATCATTTGAGTTCACCCCTCAGTGATTCGGCACAATTTCTGCCCGCAAATATTCCCGACGACCATGCCCACTGCAGATTATAGCCGCCGCAGTCTCCGTCAATATCAAGTATCTCGCCGCAGAGGAATATGCCCCTTTCGCTCCTGAGCTGGAGCCGTTCATCGACACATTCGCCGCTGATGCCGCCGGAAGTGACCTGAGCATCCTTCCACGGAGCACTTCCGAGCACGTCGAAATCAAGGTTCTTTATGAGCAGTGCAAGCTGTCTCAGCTCCGTATCTTTCAGCGAGGCTATCTCGTCCGTAAGCGACCTGCCCAATGAGCGCTTTGTAAGATAATGTGCAAGGCTTCGCGGGAAAAGTCCCGTAAGGAGCTCCTCAGTGGTATGACTTCCCCGCTGATACTGTATAATGCGGAGATAGCCCACAAGCTGCTCGATGTCCATATCAGCCGCAAGGTCAAGGCGAAGAGTGAGCTTTCCGTCGTAATTCGACACGAGATGAGCCATATTGAACACACATATTCCCGAAAGAGCGCTGTCCGTGAACTGTATCTCGCCCATTTCCTCTTTAAGGAGCCTTCCGCCCGAATAAGCCATAACTCTGCCCTTTGCACGTACTCCCTTAAGCCCCTTAAGAAGCTCGGGGCGAACTCTCAGCGGAGCTACCGCAGGACATATCTTTGTGGTATGGCAGCCCTTGCTGCGTAAAAGACGGATAACGCTGCCGTCAGTTCCGTACTGCGGAGCCGCATATCCTCCTGCCGCAACAATAACACGCTTGCAGGGAAATTTTTCTCCCGAAGCCGACGATATCCTGAAGCAGTCCGAAGCGCTCTCAATAAAGTTGGCTTCAAAGCCGCAGCGCTCCGTAACTCCCAGCTCGGCTGCACGGAGCCTCAGAGCGGAAAGCACTGTGGAAGCAGCATTGCTCTTGGGATATACCCTGCCCTTTGAGTCGGCAGAGCATATTACGCCGAGACTTCCGAAAAACTCCTTTGCAGACGGAGTTGAGCTTATTATCCTCATGGCGTTTTTCACGCTGCCGTGGTAATGCTCCGAACTCATGTTGATATTGCTGAGGTTGCATCTGCCGTTGCCTGTTGCAAGCAGCTTCTTGCCGACTCTGTCAAGCTTTTCGAGAATCACCACTCTTGTCTGAGGCATAATGTTCTTTGCCTCCACAGCAGCAGCAAGTCCCGAAGCACCGCCGCCTATGACAGCGATATCCGTGATCCTGCCCATATTTTTTCACCCCTTAGGTATAAGGTCAATGACTGCCGCCTCGGGACGGTTATTCAGGCGCACAGGTGCAGGATAAACGCCTACGCCCGATGTTATGAACATCTTTCCGCCGTCGTAGTCAAAAAAACCTTTGTCATATATTTCAAGCTCCTTGTGAAGAAGCTTTGGAAGCCATACCGCCTTTTCGGAACAGTAGATCGGTCCGAGACCGAAAGGAAGCTGTGCCATCTCGCCGTGAGTATCGGCGCAGAGCGTCAGGTCAGCTCCGAAATCCGCAAATTTTTCATAATTCGGGATATGTGCAAGGAGTATATTGAAGCTTTCATCGTCCAAAGCATACTCATTCCTCAGGTCGAAGGTCGGGCTGTAATAAACATTGTCGATGCCTATTACGCGAAGACTGTTCCCGTTTATATCCAGATACTCCTCATCATAGCTGAGCACCCTTGCTCCTGCCTTTTTCAGCTCGGCAACATATCTGTCATCATAGTCGTGTTCGCCTGTGACACAGTAAACGGGATAGCCTGCCGAAACCATATCCTTCGCAAGCTCTACGGGCTTCTGCATAAGCTCCCATTCGCTGCCGCTGGTGTACATATCACCGAGCATGAATACGATATCGGGCTTTGCATTGTCGATAGTACTGAATATGGTCTTATTGCTTATACCGAGCTTTGTGGCGTGCTGATCGCTTATCACTGCAAGTCTTACCTTTGAAACGATCTTATCCGATGATATCGTTTCCACTGTAGTTTTCAGGGTGTAGTTATTGAACCACCACAGACCTGCAATAAGGACGAGCCACAGCCATTTTGCGGAGCTTTTCTTCTCTTTTTTTATATTTTTCGCGCTGTTGTCTGTATTTTTCTTTTTGCCTGATGCCATTAGATCTTTTCCTTTACATGGATATCGAGCTGATCGTAAGGTATCTCGATACCGTTTTCATCGAACGCCGCCTTGACAGCTTCCGTCATATTGTAGCGTTCGGTTAGATAATCGCCGTTGTTCACCCATACGAACACATCTATCCCTATGGAGCTGTTGTTATGGGAGCTCATTCTTATTATGGGCTCGGGAGCTTTCAGTATGAGCTTCTCGGCTGATATTATATCAAGGATGACCTTTCTCGCCTTTTCAAAATCAGCACTGTAGCTGATATTGAAGTTGAGGTCGATACGTCTTGCGGGAGTTTCAGTATAATTGATGATCTTCGCATCCGTGACCTTGCCGTTCGGCATAAACACGGTCTTGCCGTCGAATGTGGATATCTTGGTATAGAATATGCCGATATCCCTTACAGTTCCCACAGAACCGTCAAGCTCTATGATATCTCCCGTAGTGAACGGCTTTGTAAAGAGCAGTATAAATCCGCCGCTGAGGTTTGAAAGGCAGCTCTGAAGCGCAAGGCTTATGGCAAGTCCCGCAGCACCGAGGATAGTGATTATGGACGACATGGGCACATTCAGCACCGACAGCGCCATTATAACGACTGCAATATAAAGTATTATCTTTATCAGCGACACAAGGAAGCTCTTTGCCGCACCGTTGACATTGGACTTTGATACAGCCTTGCCGACTATCTTCGCTATGAGCTTTGATATGAGGATGCCGATAATAAGTATCAGCAAAGCTATAACGATAAGAGGCAGAGCCTTTTTAAAATATTCAATACCGTCGGCAAGTATTCCCGAGGTCTTTTCCACGGATTCCTGTATGCTTCCCATCAGTTCACCCGTTGCTGTCTCGGCAGCGGGAGTTGACGATGCGGACGTAGTTGTTTCGGTTATCAGCTGAGTGGATGTCAAAATATCATCTCCGTGTGAAATGTTAATAAACCATACAAAAAACATTATAATATGTATACCTGTAATTATTATAACAGATTTCGCAAAAAACGTCAATATTATCTGCAATTATTGTAAAAAAATCTGCACTTCATCCAAATGTTGAAGTGCAGGTTTGTATGTTATTATTTATCAGAGCCTTCAGTATTAAGTATCCTTCCGTTGAATTCAGCAGGAGTGATGAAGGTCGGTACCATCTCATGAAGCGCCTGTATAGCCACATCTTCATCGTTGAGCTGAGCGGCATCGCGCAGCTTTTTAAGGCGTGAAGCAAAGTGATCCTCGTCGATATCTATCTGTTTTCCGATGAATATGAGCTTATTCGAGGTCTTTTGCAGTCCCTCCTCCATCATGAGGAGCTCTTCCTTTATCTTCTCACCGGGTCGAAGTCCGGTGAAAACGATGGGAACGTCTTTATACGGCACCTTTCCATACATTCTGATAAGATTTTCCGCAAGAGTAACGATCTTGACGGGCTGTCCCATATCAAGGACAAATATCTCGCCGCCGTTTGCGATAGCAGCAGCTTCCATAACAAGGCTGACAGCCTCGGGGATAGTCATAAAGTAACGGATGATATCCTCATGAGTTACGGTAACGGGCTTGCCCTGCTCTATCTGTCTCTTGAATAGAGGTATTACCGAGCCGTTTGAGCCGAGAACATTTCCGAAACGTGTGGTAACGAATTCCGTTTTGCCTTCATGCTGCTGTGAAAGGTACTGAACTATCATCTCGCAGCAGCGCTTTGAAGCTCCCATTGCGTTTGTAGGATTTACAGCCTTATCTGTCGATATCATCACGAACTTCTGAACATCATGGAACTGTGCAAGTGTAGCCACATTGAACGTTCCGATAACGTTGTTCTTTATAGCCTCCATAGGAGAGCTCTCCATGAGCGGAACGTGCTTATGGGCAGCAGCATGGAAAACTATCTGAGGCTTGTATCTCTCGAATATCTGATTCATTCGGAAATAATCACGTACAGAAGCGATAAGGGTGACAAGATCAAGCTCACTGCCGTACTCCATTACAAGCTCCTGCTGTATCTCATAGGCGTTATTTTCGTATATATCAACTATAATGATCCTTTTCGGACTGTATCTTGCAATCTGACGGACAAGCTCGGAGCCTATGCTTCCGCCTCCGCCCGTTACCATGCATATCTTGCCGCTGATGAACTCCCTGATGTCCTTATTGTCGAACTTTATGGGATTTCTTCCGAGGAGCTCCTCAACCTTTATATCCCTTACCTGTCCGAGAAGGGACGAAGAGTCATCAAGGATAAGATTTCCGATAAAGGGAACTATCTTGAGCGGCAGCTTTGTTTCATTGCATATATCTATTATCGCCTTGCGTTCATCCGAAGTAAGTGACGGGATAGCAAGTATAAGCTGTTCTATTTTATATTCATGGGCATATTTTACGATCTCCTCCGATCTTCCGACAACCTTTACACCGAGTATCTCCTTGCCGAGCTTGGCAGGATCGTTGTCGATGATGCATACGGGATCGAACTGAGCTGAGTACTTATCATCTGTATACGGCGATCTCTGAGCATTGAATATCTCATTGAGCAGCATGGTTCCCGCTACACCGCCGCCGATTATCATGGTCCTTTTCGCGCAGCTTTCAATTTTGTTTTCCAATTCCACAATAAACCTCCCGAATTCCGCTTCCGATGCGGAAAATTACTTTGTGCAATCATTACGGATCTCCGAAATATATTTTTTTATCATACGAAAGCACTCGTCAGCAGTACCGTTATTCTCAAATCTGACATCAATGCCCGCACCGGCAAGCCTTTCGTCGGAAAAGTCCTCGTTATCCGCTAAAAATCTGCGGCAGAGCTCGGCATATCTCGGTACGGTCTGTTTCTTTTCACGCTCTACTGCACGAAGGAAGCGTATATCGTCGCTGACCTCAACATACAGGGGCACGACAGCATCCTTTCCGCAGTATTCTCTCAAACGCAAAAACGACTCAACAGTACCTATCCCCGCACAGTCTCCCTTATCGAGCGAAATGCTGTCGGCGGCGGTAAAATATGTCCAGTCGCCGTGGCAGGTATGGTATGTACGCGACTCTATGACCTTACCGCTTTCCTCCATCTCGCGAAAGCGTTCCGCATCAACAAAGTGGTACTCGACACCTTCCTGTTCATTGCTTCTCACAGGGCGGGTAGTATAAAGCACTATGGGCAGAAGGCCGAGCTCAGCAACTATGCGGCTGTACATTGTATCCTTTCCCGAAGCACTTTTGCCGATGATATAAAAAATACGGTTCATATCAAAGCTCCACATATGAAATCTTTTTTGCAGATTACTCCACAATAAGACATTATAGCACATCAGGGACAATAAATCAAGGGCAAAACCCGTCAAATATTGCGGTTTTGAGACCAAGAAGCAAAGAAATGGTACAATTTAACTAAATATTGCGGATTTGGTTTTGAATACTGAGCAAAATGCCGTTTTAAAAGACGAATTTGTAAATTTTCTGCACCTGCACTTTACTTTACTTTCAAAAAGTATTAAAGTATATAATGAAAAAATTGCTGATCACAGGAGGATATTACACATGAGAAAGACAGCAGGACTCTCTGTCAGAGCAGCTTCTCTCACAGCTGCCATAGCGGTTGCAGCAGGAACTTGTCTGCCGTACATAGGTTATAACAGCACTCTTACAGCCTATGCGGGGCAGCAGCTCGGACAGACAGATTTTGAAAACGGGGCAGGACTCCCGTGGCATATCGTTGAATCCGCTCCGGGAGAAATGGATTTTGATATAAGCGGCGGAGTATATACAGTCACTATCGTAAATCCCGGCGGAGCTTCAAGAGGCGGAGAGGACCGCTGGGACTGCCAGTTCAGGCACAGAGGACTGAAAATAGTATCGGGACACAAATACAAGGTCTCATACGAGATAACTCCCTCCGAAAGCGGAAAATACTACACAAAAATAGGCAACCTCGACGGAGATGTGGAGATATGGCACAACATGATGGCTGACGGCGGTCCCGATTTCAACGGCACATGGGACTGCATACAGATAAACAAGGACGAAACAAAAAAGGTAGAGCTCACATTTACCGCAGACAAGTCCCTCGATGTCGCCGAATGGGCATTCCATCTCGGCGGCAGCGGTCAGTATACCAACGGTGACTGCTTCCCTGTCGGCACAAAGATAAAGTTTGACAATATGTCCCTTATCGACCTGACAAGCGACGAAAACGACTATCCCGAAGCCGAAAAGTACGAAAGAGCCAAAATAATGACCAATCAGGTCTGTTATTTCCCGAAGAGAGCCAAAAAAGCTACTCTTCTCAGCGACTCCGACAAGGCTGTGAAGTTCGAGGTAGTTGACGGCAAGGGCAAGACCGTCTACGAGGGAAAGAGCACTCCTTTCGGAGAGGATAAGGACTCGGGCGATAAGGTACACGTTATCGACTTCACAGAGCTGAAAAGCGAGGGCACCTTCCACATTGAAGCAGAGGACGGCTCTGAAAGCCGTGATTTCGCAATATGCGGTTCTCAGCCCTACTCATTCATGCTTTATGACGCGCTGAACTACTTCTACCAGAACCGCAGCGGCATAGAGATCGAAAGCGAATATATTTCCTCGGGTGACACGGAATCTCTCGCCCGTGCGGCAGGTCATCCTAAGGATATGGCTGAAATAGAGCAGACATGGGGCTACAAGGGCAGCAGCGGCTCTATCGACGTTACGGGCGGCTGGTACGACGCAGGCGACCACGGAAAATACGTGGTGAACGGCGGCTTTTCACTGTGGCTCATGCAGAATCAGTACGAAACAGCCGTGAAGTACGGCTTTGAAAAAGCCTATGCCGACGGCACTATGCTGATCCCCGAAAACTCCAACGGTGTCCCCGACCTCCTTGACGAGGCAAGATGGGAAATGGAATGGATGCTGAAAATGATAGTTGACAGCGGCGAATACAAGGGCATGGCATATCACAAGGCTCACGACGAAAAGTGGACCGCCCTCGGCATCGCTCCTGCCGATGACGATATGAAGCGTATCGTGAAGCCGCCAACGACCGCGGCTACACTCAACCTCGCAGCCTGCGCTGCTCAGGCAAGCAGACTGTGGAAGGATATCGACAGCGATTTCGCCGACGAGTGCCTCGAAGCTGCCGAAAACGCCTTTGAGGCAGCAAAGAAGCACCCGAAAATGTTTGCTCCCCTTGACGAATCTGTAGGCGGAGGAGCTTACGGCGACAACGATGTTACCGATGAATTCTGCTGGGCAGCCATCGAGCTCTTCATCACAACAGGCAACGAGGACTACTTCGACGAAGCAGCCGAAAACAGGTTTTATCTTGACGTTCCGCTGACGCTGGGCGGCGGCGAGAGCGTTGACACGGCAGGCAGCTTCGACTGGGGAAATACAGGCGCTCTTGCAACTTTCAGCGCTGCCCTAAATCCCGACTGCTTTGACAAGACAGATAATGAGATCGTACATGAAGCTATCATTGCAGCTGCCGACCACTTCATGTCAATGGAAAAGGAACAGGGCTACGGTCTCCCTTACGGTCAGAGCACTCTCAGCTACAATGACAGCGACAAGGGCTATATATGGGGCTCAAATTCATTCGTTGCCGATAATTCAATAGTAATGGCATACGCTTATCTCCTCACGGAAGAGGATCAGTACCTCGACGGAGCTATAGGCGGTATGGACTATATCCTCGGCAGGAACGCCATGGACTACTCATATGTCACAGGCTACGGCACTCATGCCATAGAATATCCCCACCACCGCTTCTGGGCACAGCAGATCGACGCCTCCTTCCCGAAAGCTCCAAACGGAGTAATGTGCGGCGGTCCGAATTCGGGTATGCAGGATCCCTGGGTACAGGGATCGGGCTGGAAAAAGGGCGAGATCGCTCCGCAGAAGTGCTACCTTGACAATATCGAAGCATGGTCAGTAAACGAGTGTACCATCAACTGGAACGCCTCCCTTGCATGGCTCGCAGGCTTTACGGCTCAGGAAGCTACCGACGACGGAATAAAAATAACAAAGCACTCAAACGGAAAGAAAACAGAAACTACCGAAGAGGAATCTAAAACAAAGAAATCCTCGGACAATGACGAAAAAGCCACTTCCAAGGCTTCAAAGCCGAAGAATGACGACAGCGAAAAGAGCGGAAGCTCCGACGGCATAGCAAAGACCGCTCTTATTTCGGGAGCTGTGGTAATATGCCTTATCTCGCTGGAGCTCTTCATCTACAAAATGTTCAAGCTGAAGAAAAAGCAGTGATCTCATTCCCCTCTGAAAAGAGGGGAATTTTCATTTTCTTTTCACATTGGCGGGCACGCTCGGGCTTGACTTTTTCCGACATTTATAGTATAATAAAAACATCTATGGTACAGGAGTGTGTTAATTAAATGAGTAAAGGAAACGGCTTTTTCAGCAATCTGAAAAAATCCACAAAAATAACCGTTGTGTCTTGCTGCTGTTTTATAGCACTTGCGGCGGCGATCCTTACTTTCTTTGTATTTTTCCCCGTTACGCCTTCGGAAAAGGTCATCTCCAGCTTCGGACGCGAAAAGATCATCAAAGGAGACAATACTGCAACAACTGTCACAACAGCTGTTACAACTACGATAAATGACATAAAAGTGGTCAAAGGAACACGTACGACTACTGTTGCAAAGACTACAAGAACAAATTATACCATAAAGGTAACATCCGGTTCGGGCTATTTCGTGGATCAGAGGATACCTACAGGCGTTTATCCCAATGAGTACTTCGTTCCCACCACTACCACCACTGCTCTGAGTTCAGCAGCAGGCGGCACAGGTACAGGCTCGGGAAGCGGCTCGGGCGCAGGTTCGGGAAGCGGCAGCGGCTCAGGCGGCGGCTCGGGTGCAGGCTCCGGCAGCGGAAACGGTTCGGGAAGCGGCGCAGGTGCAGGTACGGGTACAGGCAGTGAAACTCCCGTAACTCCTCCCGACACAGGTTCGGGCAGCGGTACAGGTACAGGCAGCGAAACTCCCGTAACTCCTCCCGATACAGGTTCGGGCGGCGGTGCAGGTGCAGGCGGTGAAGCTCCGGTAACTCCTCCCGACACAGGTGCAGGCGGCGGTGCAGCTTCAGGCGGCGATGCACAGGCTCCCGCAGCAGAATAAAAAATAACAGGCGTAAGAAAAAAATACTTACGCCTGTTTCTATTATCACAAAGGGCGTGATATTGTATCACGCCCTTGTCTTTTTATCAGAATACCGCCTTTTTTATCATATCCAGCTCTTCAAGCGAGATACAATTTGGTATATCCTCATACTTCATTATTGAAAGCAGCTCGTCTATCTCGGCCCAGCACACTTCCGAGACCTCCGAGGACTGCAATGTAAGGTCCTCGATATTGATGCTCTCACGGCATATATACACTGCCACGAGCTCGTTATCGCGGATATCCCCCCTTGAGTACTCTGCCCTTTTCAGACCGATGAACTCAAGCTTGCTGCGTTCTATATCAAGTCCGAGCTCCTCACGCACTTCCTTGAGCGCAGTGTAGCGGAACTCATCTCCCTGCGAAACATGACCTGCTGCCGAAACGTCATAGCAGTCGGGATTTATATCCTTATCATGCGCGCGCTTCTGAAGCAGTACGAATACCCCCATATCACGACGCTTTATCATCCATATATGTACGGTCGGGTGAAGCTCGCCGTCCCTGTGGATCAGTGAACGGGGCTTGCTCTCGGGAGTTATCCTTGCACGATCGTCAATTATATTAAGGAACTCATCGGAAATGAATTCTGCCTTTATTTCGGGATCGTCCTCGGCAGCTTCCGAAAATACCGACTTTATCTCGTCGATCGTATCATTCTGGAGCTCTTCGTCGGAAATATATATCTTATATGACGCAGGAGCGCCCTTTTCGGCAACAGCTCCCGCAAGTGTGAACTTATCCTTTATATCAGGACAACCAAGTTTTTTCGCAGTCTCTTCGTAAAGCTTGTCCTCTGACGCGAGCCTGCTGAGAAAAATCTCTACATCTTCCATACATATCACCATCTACATTATATTCCCTGAAATGCCTTTATTCGGCGGTATTCATTATATACCCACAGAGCGTAAATGTCAAGTCTTTTTGCAAAATTCAGCAATAATCAGTATGTTTTCCCGTCATTTCAGCTCCGTATTGACAATGTAATTGCACGGGTATATAATATTTTTGTATAAACACAAAGGAGACCTATTGTCATGAAATTCTATATGCCCACCAGACTGTACAGTGAAAATAACTGCATCGAAAAGCACTCCGCAGAGCTTGCTTCTCTCGGAACTCATGCCCTGATAATCACGGGAAGGAGCTCCTCAAAGCGCAACGGCTCCCTCAATGACGTTATCTCTGCTCTTGAAAAGCATTCCGTAAAATATACCATATTTGACAGAACGGAGGAAAATCCCTCCGTAGAGACCGTAATGGCTGCCCATGACACAGGACTTGGATGCGGAGCTGATTTCGTTATCGGTCTCGGCGGCGGTTCGCCTCTCGACGCTGCAAAAGCCGCTGCTCTCATGATGAAAAACAAGGAAAAGCCGTGGGAGTTCATGTACGAGACTTCCCCTGCCGACGCTCTCCCCCTTGCTGCCATACCAACTACCTGCGGTACAGGCTCGGAGGTCACGGGAGTTGCCGTGCTCACACGTCACGATATGAAAACAAAGGTCTCCGCAAAGCATAAAATATTCCCTGATATCGCACTTATAGATGGGAAATACCTGCTTGATGCTCCGAGGAAGATCATAGTGAATACCGCCATAGATGCCCTCGCTCACCTTATCGAGAGTGCCATAAATACCTCTGCCGATACATACAGCGATATGATCGTTTTCGCAGGCCTCACCGACTGGGGAAAATGCCGCGCGTATATCGACGGTTCTGCGGAGCTTACTGCGGAAGCTGCACAGCTACTCATGAATACCTCGTCCCTTGCAGGTATGTCCATAGCACAGACAGGTACCACTATCCCCCATTCTCTCAGCTATATGCTCACCTACAGTGCGGGTATCCCTCACGGTGCGGCTGTAGGGGCATTTCAGAGCAAGTACCTGAAATACGCGGACACAGACAGAAAATCCGCTGTTCTCAGCGCAGTCGGATTCAAGGATACGGATGAACTTGGCAGCTTTATCTCATCTCTCGCACCTGTCACCGCAGACAGAAAGCTCCTTGAAAGCTCCGCGGAAAGCGTTCTCCGCAATCAGGCAAAGCTTGATCTCTGCCCTTACAGGATAACAGAGAGCATAATGTCCGATATCATTGATATAATTTAAAGAGTGTCAAGAAGCTCGGGAAGTTCGCTGAATTTCCCGAGCTTCGGTACTTTCTGCTTTATTTTTCCGAAGCCGTAGGAGGCATGGATAAACCCGCAGCCCGCTTTTGCGGCTGCGTCATAGTCTCCCTGTATATCGCCTATATAGTACGCTTTTTCAAGCTTGTTCCTCTTTGCAAGGAGAGCGATATTGTCACCCTTTTCCTTCAGATTGTTTCCGTAGCACTCTATATCCTCAAAGTATTTCCCGAAGCCGTAATGCTCCAGAAACGCTTCAATATATCCGCTCTGACAGTTGCTTACGATGTAGAGTGGGTATTTTTTCTTCAGACGCCCAAGCGTTTTTTCAAGGTCGGGATAAAGAACTCCTCCGTGTGCAAGGAGATACACGTTCTCATAGTAGCAGCACTTCTCAAGGAGCTCCATACGCTCCTTCTTCGGCAGGTCTCCGAAGAGGATATCCGCTATCCTGTCCATTGTGAGCCCCATTACTCCCATGATATCCTGCCTTGTTATATCGGGACGCTCATAACCGAGCGCCCTGACTTTTTCTGTCCATGAGAGCGCCACATTCTCCGAGGAGTCCCATAATGTACCGTCCATATCGAAAATAAGTCCTGTTTTCATTTACCTTCCACCATTCTTGCGTATATTTCATTAAGCTGTGCTCTGTCGTGCTTTATCTCATCGAGTATGGTTATCCTGCCCTTTCTTACAGTCCTTGCTTTCAGCCATATATCCGCGAACATCTCCTCTGTTATACCATAGGACTGAGGATTTACGTCAAGCCCGTAGGTGCGGAAGAAGCTGAGAAGTCCCTGTATGTCCTGTCCCTGGAAAATGCAGGCAGGAAGGGTTCCGAGGGCAACTCCGAGACCGTGGGATATCTTTATATCGGGATAGTATTCCTCGATAGCATGGGCAAAAAGATGCTCACTTCCGCTGCACGGTCTTGACGAGCCTGCTATCTCCATGGCAAGTCCGCCCATAACGAGGGCTCTTGAAAGTATCCTTATGAAAACGCGGCTCTTCATGTTTTTTTCATCGCAGTGATATACGGAATCATAGCTCATTCTGCTCAGCGCATAGGCAAAGTCGTCCACCTGCGTTGAGGTCTTTGAAGCCGAGAGCTTCCAGTCGTAGAGAGCCGTGTGCTTTGCGATAGTGTCACCGATGCCCGATAGCGTCTGCCCTTCGGGAGCGTTGATTATCATATTCGTATCTACTATTATAGCCGTCGGTATCTTGCAGGACAGTGTCATACGGGCACTTCCGCTCGTTTCAAGCACGGAAAACGGCGAAGCAAGCGAGTCATTACTCAGAGATGTGGGCATACAGATATAGACCGCCTTGCTGATATGGGCTGCATATTTGGCAGTATCAAGAACTCTTCCGCCGCCTATCCCGATTATGACCTTTATTTCCTCAACGCAGACCTTTTTCGCAATGGCTACAGCCTCGTCGAAGCTGGCGCTCTTCATGGCGACTATCTCGGCATCTCCGAAATCATGGCTGATATCGGTTATTTTGTCCTTGTATATCCCTATAAGGAATTCCTCGGAAACAACGATAGTTTTCTGACCTATAATGTCGGGGATGTACCTCTTTATTATCTCGTCCGAATGAAAAAAAGCGTCCTCCTCCACTGCAAGGCAGATGGGGAGATTGAATCTTGTATGCTGGTTCATTGATTCCACCTCATTTGCATTTAATTTACGGCATTATTGCCTTGTCACAAACATTATACCATAAATTCTCTTTTTTTACAACTGTATGACCTGTTTTAGGCACTGAAAACTCAGTTTCAGGACTGACAATGATATTCCTCAAATACTAATTAACAAATGCAAAACGGTTAGTACAAAATAACTTTAATTGACTTTAAGGGCAAAAAGTTATATAATGATAACATAAGAAAGGTTTGCAAAGAATTGGAAAGAAGGAATAATATGACACTTAAGGAACTGAAAGCAGGTCAGAGTGCCGTTATCGAGGCAGTCGGCGGAGAGGGCGCTCTCAGGCAGCATTTCCTTGACATGGGCGTTATCCCGGGTGCTGAGGTCACCATGCTTAAGCTCGCTCCCATGGGCGATCCAATGGAGCTTCAGATACACGGATACTCCCTTACACTTCGGCTTGCTGACGCAGACAGGATAGAGATAACTCCCCTCAGCGAAAAATCAGCTGTTGCGGCTCAGAAAAAGAAAAAGTCAAAATCCCACCACCCCGGACTCGGCGAGGGCGGTATCTTCCACGCAAAGGGTGACGGTGATCCGCTTCCCGACGATGAACAGCTCACATTTGCACTTGTCGGCAATCAGAACTGCGGCAAGACCACCCTGTTCAACCGACTGACTGGCTCAAATCAGCACGTGGGAAACTTCCCCGGTGTCACGGTAGACAGAAAGGACGGTCCAATAAAGGGCTATCCGAATACCCTTGTCACCGACCTCCCGGGTATATACTCAATGTCGCCATACAGCAGCGAGGAGATAGTTTCGAGGAACTTCGTCCTTGACAACAAGCCCCGTGCTATCATAAACATCGTTGACGCCATGAATATAGAGCGAAACCTCTACCTCACCATGCAGCTGCTTGAAATGAATATCCCCATGGTAGTTGCACTGAACATGATGGACGAGGTAAGCGGAAACGGCGGCTCTGTGGATATAAACTCTATGGAACAGCTCCTCGGAGTGCCTGTAGTTCCCATATCGGCTTCAAAGAACAAGGGCGTTGACGAGCTCATAGACCACGCTCTGCATATAGCTCACTATCAGGAGCGCCCACTTCAGCAGGATCTCTGCGACGAGCGCCACAAAAACGGCGCGGTACACCGCTGTCTCCACGGAATAATCGCTCTCATAGACGACCACGCAAAGTCTGCGGGGATACCAGTAAGATTTGCCGCAAGCAAGCTCGTTGAGGGAGACAAGCTCATACTCAGGCAGCTTCAGCTCGACGAAAACGAACAGGAAATGCTGGAGCATATCATCAGTCAGATGGAAAAGGAACGCGGTCTTGACAGAAGCGCTGCTGTCGCGGATATGCGCTTTGCTTTCATACGCAGGATATGCGACGAGACTGTTATCAAGCCCCACGAGAGCAAGGAGACCATAAGGAGCCGCAGGATAGACAAGCTGCTCACGGGAAAGTTCACGGCGATACCCGCTTTTATTGCAATAATGATCCTTGTCTTCCTGCTTACCTTCAACGTCATAGGCGCATGGCTGCAGGGACTTCTCGAAAATGGCGTTGATCTGCTCACTAAGGCTGCAGACAGCGCACTTGTGGAACTCGGCATAAACGAAACTATCCACAGCCTTGTCATTGACGGAATTTTCGCAGGCGTGGGAAGCGTTCTGAGCTTCCTCCCCGTTATCGTGACACTTTTCTTCTTCCTGTCTCTCCTTGAGGACAGCGGGTATATCGCAAGAGTTGCCTTCGTCATGGACAAGCTCCTGCGTAAGATAGGTCTTTCGGGCAGAAGCATCGTTCCTCTGCTCATAGGCTTCGGCTGCACTGTTCCTGCGGTAATGTCCACAAGGACTCTCCCCAGCGAGCGCGACCGTAAGATGACCATACTCCTCACCCCATTCGTGAGCTGTACAGCTAAGCTGCCTATCTACGCTTTTTTTGTCAGTGCATTCTTCCCGAAGCGCGGCGGACTTATCATGGCAGGGCTTTACATACTCGGCATACTCATGGGCATTGTCACGGCTCTGCTTTACAGAAAGACTATCTTCCGCGGTGAAGCCGTACCCTTTGTCATGGAGCTCCCCAACTACCGTATGCCCAGCTTCAGGAACGTAGTTCAGCTCCTGTGGGAAAAGGCAAAGGACTTCCTGCAAAGAGCCTTCTCCGTCATACTCATAGCAACGGTCGTTGTGTGGTTCATGCAGAACTTCGATTTCGGCTTCAACATGGTCAAAGATTCGGAGAACAGCATCCTCGCCTCTGTAGCAGGACTTTTAGAGCCCGTATTCCGACCTGTGGGACTTGGGAACTGGCGTATAGTCACCTCTCTCATTACAGGCTTTATGGCTAAGGAAAGCGTAGTTTCCACTCTCGAAGTACTCTTCGGCGGAAACGTGGGAGCTGCCCTTACAACAGCGGGAGCGGCTTCCCTTCTTGTTTTCAGCCTGCTCTATACCCCCTGTGTTGCTGCAATTGCCGCAGTAAAGCGCGAACTCGGCAAAAAGTGGGCTTTCACTATGGTAATATTCCAATGTACCGTGGCATGGGCGGCTGCTCTTGTCATTAAGTTCATATGTCTCTGCTTAGGAGTGAACTGATATGAATATTTACGATATCATAATACTGGTCTGCATCGCCGCAGGACTGTTCCTTGCAGTGCGGAGCACACTGAAACAAAAGGGAAAAGGCGGCTGCTGCGGGAATTGCAGCACCTGCCATCAGTGTAAGAGCTGTACCAAATGAGTACAGCTCTTATGTTAAATAAATAAAATTATTATCAGACTCTTGAAATGAGCAGAAATATGTGTTAAAATATTATTTAGATTTGTCCCAATAGCTCAGTAGGATAGAGCGACTGCCTCCTAAGCAGTAGGCCGGAGGTTCGACTCCTCTTTGGGACGCTCTTTGAACCACGTTTCGGCGTGGTTTTTTATTTATGCCGTTTATTCGCATCGGCATTTTTGCGTGAAGCGACTTTTCTGCGGCAATGTGAGTATACTTGATTATCTAATGATTGACTTTGAAAAACAACTGTGTTATAATAGGAAGGTAAAAAATAAATCCAATGGAGGTCTCTCAAATGGGAATGTTTGACAAGCTTATAGCAAATCTTAAATCCAGCAAGAAAACCATCGTATTCACTGAGGGCAGCGATCCGCGTATCCTTTCCGCAGCTGACAGACTTATCAAGGAAAACCTCATGGGCGTTATCCTCTGCGGAAACGTTGACGAGGTAAAGGCTGCTGCGAAGAACGGCGGTTTCAATATCGACAGCGCTGAGATACTCGACCCTGCTACATATCCCGAAATGGATGCTCTCGTTGCTCAGATGTTCGAGCTCAGAAAGGGCAAGATGTCAGAGGACGAGTGCCGTGCAGCTCTTGCAAAGTCCAACTACTTCGGAACAATGCTCGTAAAGGCAGGCAAGGCAGACGCTCTCCTCGGCGGTGCTACATACTCTACAGCAGATACAGTAAGACCTGCTCTCCAGATCATCAAGACAAAGAAGGGTTCTAATCTTGTAAGCTCTTCATTCATACTCTTCCGCGAGAAGGACGGCAAGGAAGAAAAGATCGCTATGGGCGACTGCGCTATCAACCTCAGCTATGAGGATACAGTTGACAAGGAAGGCAATGTTGTTCTCACAGGCGCAAGAAAGCTCGCAGAGGTTGCTGTTGAGACTGCAAAGACTGCTGATTTCTTCGGTATAGATCCTAAGGTAGCTGTTCTCAGCTTCTCCACATACGGTTCGGGCAAGGGCGGCACAGTTCAGCTCAGCCACGACGCTGTTATCGAAGCAAGAAATATCGACCCCAACCTTGTTATCGACGGTGAGTTCCAGTTTGACGCTGCTGTTTCGGCAGAGGTCGCAAAGACAAAGTGCCCCGACTCAAAGGTTGCAGGACAGGCAAATACATTTATCTTCCCGCTCATCGAAGCAGGAAATATCGGCTACAAGATAGCTCAGAGACTTGGCGGCTACGAGGCTTACGGTCCTATCCTTCAGGGACTTAACGCTCCTATCAACGACCTCTCAAGAGGCTGCAACGCTGACGAAGTATATAAAATGGCCATCATCACAGCAGGTATGGCTTGATCAATGCTTAATTAATAAAACGGGACTGCATTCGCTGCAGTCCCGTTTACTGTTATAACGGATCTTTTCTTGCGGCTATCATGCGCTGTATCTCCCGTATAGAGCAGCGGTAATCGCCGTCGCCGCTGCGCTTGTATGTGCCTGTGAAAGGGCTGCCGTTTATATATACGGGCTTTTGCGAGACAGAAGCCTTTGGAACAACGATCGAAATTATATGCTTTCCGTTTATTTCCCTTATCTTTACGTCTTCCTCGCTCAGTATATTCACGCTTACCTTACGGGGATCGTTTATGATGTCCCAGAAATCCTTCACGAGCCAATCGGGATCGGGCAGGTCTACCGCATGGAGCGACTTATCACTGTATTCTTCAACGCCCAGAAGGATTATGCCACCAAGAGTATTTGCAAAAGCCGAATATGTCTCCCACAGACTTACAGGAAGTCCGCCTATAGCCTTTTTGGCTTCTATCCTGTTGTTTTCCCTGTACTTTTCAAGATGTCCGAGGTCTATCATATCCGCACTCCTTTCGCATTCCTTAACTTCATTATATACATTATCTGCCTCAAAGTCAAGCATATTGCCTTCTATTTTGGGTAAAAACTGCCATAAAAAATATCATTTGACATCATTTACCATTTATTATATCAAGAAGGAGTTTATTCAATACTTAAAAGATTTGCAGCAGCTGTCAGTACTTTTCTATCAGTGTCGTCAATTCTTCCATGAACAGTAAACGCCTCATATGACAGCCGTGAAAAACTCACTCCGCATATCTTTGCTGAAAAACGCTACCGATACAGCAGCGATAACTGCCGCAGAAGCGGCTAAAACAGGAAGATACTCATTTGAAGTGTCTTCCTGTTTTGTTTATTTTAAAGCTGACCGTCAGTTCATGAGCGGAGCTATATCCGAAAGATAAATAAGAATTTTTTAGTTAAATATCAAAAATAGTAAAAAGGGCTTGACAAGCAGAATTATATTTGATACAATATAATTGTAAACAATGCATATTAAAGGAGTGATAAGATGGAATATGACTACAAGGAAGCAATGAAACTTGAAAATCAGCTTTGTTTTCCCCTGTATGCGGCGGCAAGAGCTGTGACAGGAGCATACACTCCCTATCTTAAAGCCCTTGATCTAACCTACACACAGTATATCGTTCTGCTGGTCCTCTGGGAAAATGACGGAATTACAGTCGGTGAGATCTGTAAAAAACTCATGGACAGCGGAACGCTTTCGCCGCTGCTGAAAAAGATGAAAACTCTCGGATATATCGAAAAACAGCACAGTAAGGACGATGAACGCGCAGTTCTTATATACCTGACCGAACAGGGCAGGGCATTGCAGGAACAGGCAAAGGATGTCCCGTTCAAGGTCGGACAGTGCGTTAAGATCGCTCCCGAAAAGGCAAAGCAGCTCTATTCGCTGCTTTACGAATTGCTTGATGCAGCAAATGAAGATTTCCGATAATATGAAAGGAGCCAAACCATGAATACAGTGTACGATTTTACAGTTAAAGACCGCAAAGGCAGCGAGATAAGTCTCAGCGATTATAAGGACAAGGTACTGCTCATAGTCAATACTGCAACAGGCTGCGGATTTACGCCTCATTATGAACCTCTTGAAGCAATGTACCGCGACCTGCATGATAAAGGTTTTGAAATACTCGACTTCCCCTGCAATCAGTTCGCAAATCAGGCTCCGGGAAGCGAAGAGGAGATACACCAGTTCTGCAAGCTGAAATTCGGAACCGAGTTCCCTCAGTTTGCGAAAACAGACGTAAACGGTGACAACGCAGAACCGCTGTTTGTATTTCTTGCCAAAGAGAAGCCATTCGAAGGCTTCGGCAAGGGTATAAAAAACGCCGCACTCAGCAAGTTTACTGAGATGAATAACAAGAAATTCGGTGATAAAGCGTACATCAAGTGGAATTTCACAAAGTTCCTCATTGACAGAACAGGCAAAGTTATTGCAAGATTTGAGCCTACTGCCGATATGAAAGAGGTCAGAAAAGCGGCTGAAGACTTATTGGGGTGATATTATGGGCGAAAAATTTGATCTTCAGGAATATCTCATCGAGGGCGTGGAGGGTATCGTATCCGAAGCGATAAAAGCCACACTTAAAAACCCGAAGGAAAGCGCGTTTATGCTTAAATTTGCCGCTGCGAGCCGTACAGCTTCAAAAAAGCGCCGGAAAGCCGAGGCCAAAGGCGACCATATCCCGCCCTTTCTTATCGCAAGTATCACAAGCAAGTGCAATCTTCACTGTGCAGGCTGTTACTCACGCTGCAATCATGCAACAACAGATTCCGAACCTGTCAGACAGCTCACCGACGAGGAGTGGCAGAATGTATTCGACGAAGCCGAGGAGCTTGGTATCAGCTTTATCCTGCTTGCAGGCGGAGAGCCCATGCTCAGGCGCGGCGTTATCGAAGGGGCAGGAAAAAAGCAGAATATTCTCTTCCCTATCTTCACAAACGGCACATATCTTGATGAAAGATACTTAGAGCTGTTCGATAAATGCCGCAATCTGATACCCGTTATGAGTATCGAGGGCAGCCGTGAGCTGACAGACGAAAGGCGCGGCGCAGGCATTTATGACAGACTTATAGCCAATATGGACGAGATACATAAGCGCGGACTGATATTCGGCGCTTCCGTGACAGTCACTACAAGGAACTGCAAGGAAGTGACCTCACAGGCATTTTTGGACAGTCTTTCGGAAAAAGGCTGCAAAGTAGTCATATTTGTGGAGTATGTACCTGTGACCGATGAGAGCCGAGAGCTTGCTCCTACAGATATCGAGCGTGAGTATCTGCAGAACAAGATCAGACAGCTGAGAGAAACACATCCCGAAATGGTCTACATATTGTTCCCCGGAGATGAAAAGAGCTCGGGCGGCTGTGTTGCTGCAGGAAGGGGCTTCTTCCATATCAATTCCCACGGCGGCGCAGAACCCTGTCCGTTCTCACCCTATTCAGACATCAACGTAAGAGACAGCTCTCTGAAAAAGGCGATGGATTCACCGCTGTTCAGAAAGCTGAGAGATGAAGGCTATCTGCTGGAAGATCACGAAGGAGGCTGCGTCCTCTATGAAAAGCGTGAGCTTGTACAGCAGATCATCAACGAATAAAAGAGGAAATACTATGAAAGGTATAATTATTTTACTGGTTATCTGTGCAGTAGTTGCTTGCTGCTGCTTTACTCACCGCAGAGTCATAAGAGCTCTTATCAAGCACGAGCCCATGCCTCCTGCTCCGAAGTGGCATTTCTGGTGCAAAAACAAGCGGAGCTGAACACAGGATATGAAACTATAAGAAGAACTAAGCGCATATTGAAAAGCCGTCTTTTCAATTGCTATTATTTTTTTTGCTGAATGCCAGCTTGTTTTTATACTGCTCCAGTATCTCCGAAAGAGGCTTTTCGGGCTTCAAAGAAAGGAGAAACCGCGGCTTGCGCTGTTTGAAACCATCCTGTATATATTTTTTCAGGGATTCAATCCTTATTACGATCTGGTTTTCATCGGCAAAATTACTTATATAATTCATAATGTGGGTCGAGTAAGCCAAGTCTATAGCAAATACACCGTAAAAGAAGCCTATTCCGAATGAAAACGCAAGGTTGTGGGAAAGCCATTTCAATGCATTCAATGTATGAGGATGTATCAGAAAATAATACACTGCACTTAAAAACATCCAGTAAAATGAATATTGCGGACAAATAATGCCTTTAATATTTCCTTTGCACTCAGAATAATCCCAAAGTCGGATATGGGCAGCAGATATCATGATAGTTCCGATCAGATATTCCAAAGCTGTAATAGCTATAGCCATAAGTGCAAATAAGATGAGCTTTTCGACCCACTCTTTCTTAACTGGTATAGTGTGTTCAAGCTGAGTAAGCAGATACAATATACACAGACTGAAGCCGTAAAGCGGCAGACAAGGTCCCGTAAGGAAGCCGGGATTTACCCATTTCTTCCGGGTCACGTACCTTCTGTAGATGACTTCAAGTCCCCAGCCAAACATACTGCCGACAGCAAACAGAAATGTTAAAGTCAGAAATATATTCAATGCTTATCCTCCTTTTTAATATATTTTGCATACCATATAACTGCTATGACCGAAATGAGAATGAATAATACTACAGATACAAAGAAAGCAGGAGATGCGGGCTTTGATATGTTATCACACATGATCGTGGAGATCACTATATTCGGCAGCATTCCCAATATACTGCCAAGCATATATTTCTTAAAATCTGCCTTTACTGTGCCGAAATACATACTTACCGCCTCTAATGGCAGAAATAAAAGCGTTCTCAGGAAGAAACTGAAAAATACGATATTACTGCTCTGCCGCTGAATAAGCAGCGATAATTTCTTGTTTTTTTCCACTATCCTTTTTACAGCTTCGGTACTGTAAATACGTCCCATGAGATAGCCTATGGCAAAGCTTATTGCCGAACCGATAAGATTAATGAAAAAAGCGGGAATGAGTGAAAACTGCATCCCGACAGTTAGCTGCAGGACCTTATACGGGAAAATGACCGACACTGTTTTGAATAAATAGAGCATGAGCATTGCCAGAGCAGAAAGAAGCTCATTTTTCGGAGAATATTCAGTTATTACCGATGCGGACATATACCGTCGGTTGCAGATCAGGAAAATAAATAATATGATCCATATCACAGCCGAAAGCAGTTTTGCATATTTTATTATCTTATCTTTTCTGTTCATAATGGTGAAAGGCTATATTTTTCTTTTTTAACTGTGCGGAAAGAACAAGCAGCGTACCGAAAACAGTCTCATTCGACGAATCTGTTTTCATATAAAGCTTTTCTTCTCTTTTTCCCTTGTGCTTATGAATGTGTAAAGCCGCGATCTCCCATAACATATCTCCCCATAAGAAAACACTTATTATTATAATTGAAATAGTGATAAATATACCCATTTTCCTTAGTCTACTTATCATCGTTTCATCCGAAAGCTGTTTTAAAGATATTCATAATATATCCCCGAATATTACTTCAGGCTCTTGACATATACCTCATGTGTATATTATAATACAAGTGGGCAAAAAAGTGAACGGACATTTTTGACGCAATATATGGAATTTGCCACACTTTGTTCCAAATCCGAGTATTATACCTCGGATTAATAATATTTTGTAGAGAAGTGAGCTTGATGAACGAGGAAAGAAAAATCGACAGAAGAATACTTAAGACCAAAAAAGCTATTCGCAACTCCTTTGCCGAATTGCTCTCAGAAAAAGAGCTTAATTCCATAACGGTAAGTGATGTCGCCAATAAAGCTGATATAAACAGAAAAACCTTCTATAACTACTACAGCGGAGTATATCAGGTCATTGATGAGATCGAGAATGAACTGATATGCCTGTTTGACTGTGAGTTAAACGATATCGACTTTCAGGAGGCAATGAAAAATCCGCAGCTTATCTTTGAAAAGCTTACGGATATAATAAACAGCGATATCGAGTTTTACGGTTATCTTATGAAATCAAAGGGCAGTATCAGTCTTGTCAGTAAAATTTCAGAACTTCTTAAGAGCAAAGTAAAGAATGTGTTTTCTAAGCAGATAAGCATTTCCGAACCAAAGCTGGATCTGATAGTCAATTATTCCATAAACGGTATGTTAAGTGCATATCAGAAGTGGTTCAATTCGGACAGAAAATATCCTTTGGATAAATTCTCAAACGATGTAGGTACGATAACATTCAAAGGAATAAACGGATTGGTTTGATCAGCTGAGATCGGTTTTCCATACCGGTCTTGCAGCTTCATCTTTTTGCAGTAAATGATATTATAAAAAATACGGCTCTGATTATGATATAAATAAAGGCTGCGTATGCTATCCTACGCAGCCTTTTGCTTTAACTATATTTTTTTCATGGCCGATACTGCCCCTATTTTTAATACTGTATCAATTACAGCCTGTTCCCCTTCAGTAAGTTCGTCAGCCAATACATCTACCATGGCAGATGAACGCGGAGCTGACAGATCGGGACTTGTATCTATCCAGAACCTGTATTTTATCACACCTCCGCCGACAAGCTTCATAATCATTATACTTGTTCTATATATGTCGGGATCGTATTTCTCGCGCAGCTTCTCAATTATTACGTCGGGAAGCAAAGCCATAGGTGCATATACTCCTAAACCTCTTACCACAGAAGATCAACTCCTTTCAAAAAAGTTTTCGTCAAACGGCTGTTGTAAAGATCAGAACAGTTTTTTCTCTGTCAGTTTCCCCGTAACGAGAAAGCAATGTCCGTTCCTTATAATTATTATAACATATTTCAAATTATTTTGGTATATTTTTCCAAAAAAATAATCAACAAAATTTTTACCGGTATTTAGTCAGATATATACAAAGACAGAACTTTCATATAATTATTTCAGGCATCCGATACCATTCTTATAACACACTCTCCTGTAAATCATGACGAATGTCGCAATTGAATTGCCATAAAGATGATCAACCGTATTATCCTAACAAGGGTCGGCATAAAGCCGACCCTTACGGTGTGTTATAAAATGGAAACATAAAAACTAACGCCCCACTTAAAGTGAGGCGCAAACTTGGCTGCGGGGCTCCCCGCTGGTACGCCTGACTGGAGTCGAACCAGCGCACACGGCGTCGGAGGCCGATGCTCTATCCACTGAGCTACAGGCGCATTTTTCTCAGTACCATATAATTATATCAAAAACTCTTGAAATTTGCAAGCATTTATGATATAATTATAAAAAATAAATTAGGAGGGAACGTTTTGGGGGACTATATTTATTTAATAGTTGCACAAACAGGCACAAGACCTGCGCGGTTCTTCAAGTTCTGTACTAAAAAACCGTTCAATCACGTTTCTCTTTCAGGCGATATGGAGCTTTCGGAGATGTACAGCTTCTGCCGTACATACAGACCATTTCCGCTTCCTGCGACCTTTAATCAGGAAATAGTTGGCCAGGGCACTCTCGGTCAGTATCATAACATACCATGCGAGATCTACCAGATAAGCGTTACTCCCGAGCAAAAAGAAGCCTATAACAAGCTTATTTCCCATTTCGCACAGCACCGCAAGGTCTATTCCTATAACCTCCTCGGACTTCTTGCAGTGTACTTCAATATCGAATGGAAACGCGAAAGAAGCTTCGTCTGTTCACAGTTCGTCGCATATATCATGGATAAAATAGGCATTCCTCTCGAAAAAGCCTTTTCGCTCTACACTCCTGATGATTTCAGAAATTTCCGGGGAGCCGATCTCATTTATGCAGGCGAGCTCAACACGTTCTATTATACAAGGAGATCCAAGCTATATACATAATGATATGATATACGCCGCAGCTCTCACCTCGTCGGGCGCAAGGGTATACGCGCCGCAGTAGATCTTACTGTCGGGAGCTATCAGTGATATATCGAGTTTTCCGCTGTGTCCGAGAAGCTTTAAGGATACTTCTTCGTCTCTTAGCAGAAGTCCTGCGGGAACCATATTATTATTGCTTATCATATTGTATGAATTTGCATATGAATTCATAAACATCCATGAGCCGCCGCTCAGAAGCAGATAAAGAAAAGCTGCTTTCAGGGCGGTTTTTTTCTTTTTTTTACGCATTTTATCTTCCTTTCATCGAATTGAGCAGCTCTCCGAGGGAACGTCCGAAAAGCTGTCCAGCGAACTGTACCTGACCGAGAGTATTGCAGTGCGAGCCTACCTCGATAAGCAGACTGCCGTTGGTAAGGTCCTGATTATAGTGCCTGTAATCGAAGAGTATGGGGCGCGTAAGCCCCTCATGATCGGATTCGAGCTTGCTTTGCAGAGTGCAGGCAAAGTGAAAATTCTGCATATAATTCGGCATACCGAGAGTTCCGTCGTCACAGCCCGAGATAATCATGATCTGAGCCGCTTCCCTGCCGTCCACTTCAACAAAGGGCTGATAAGCGCAGCCATCCCCCGAGATCGCATCTCTGTGGATATCAAGAGCCACCTTTATGCTCGGATATTTCTCAAGTATAGGCATTATAGTCTCACGGCTCCTGCCGTACGAACCGTTATAGGAAGGGTAATCGTGTATCTCCGCGGCATGGATAACGCCTATGCCGAGCGCTTCAAGCTCTGCCTGTATGGCATTTCCCACCATTACCACATTCTTCGTATCGTCAGTTGTCCTGTAATTGAAGCTTGGATCGTAGCTTTCGCGTACAAAGGGCTCAAAGCTTTCGGTAGTATGGGTATGATAGATGAGCACAAGGGGCTCGTCTGTATTTTCTACCGTAAAATTTGGATAATATCCGCTTTCACGGTAAAGCTCATCATTCGGGATATCCGTCCTGTTATTGACCTGTCCTCCGCCGTCAAGGTCAAAAAATGAAGTACCGCTGTATCTTCCATAGGTAGTCCGTATTATCTCACCGCCGTCGCTCCACGCTTCGGGATAGGGCTTTGCACCTGCATTGCCGCTTCTCATGTCGAGAGGATCAGTAAGCCTCACATAATCCCTGTTCCTGTCGTCCTCATCGGTATACCCGTACCCCTCGGATACGATATCCGCTCCCTCAAGCATTTTATCCTCAAGCTTTATGCGCTTTATCACCTCTGCGTCGGCATTTATATGATCCGCCGCCGCCTTTTCGGTCATCCCTGTGGTATAAACTTCTGCTCCGTCAAGAGAGCCTATTACTCCCGCAGCTCCCTTTGCACCGAAAGCCGCTGCGGCAGGAACAAGAACAGCTGCGACACATCTTGCGAAGCCCTTTGTTTTTCTGCGTTTATGGCGCGTCATATACTCACCTCTTTCACTATCTTAAGTATATTCGCCCGTTGCGCTGTCTATGTCCGCAAATTCATGTCATTTCCCGACATAAAGCGGCATATCATTGAAAAGAGGTGATAACGATGTACAAGTGCCTTTCATTCAGCAGGCTCATTTACAGACTTATTTTCGCATTGCTTACCATTGCCGCTTGTGCGCTTTTTTTCATTGCAGGAACGGCAGTTTTCTCTGTTTCGGCATACAAAAGCACTGAAAAGCCTGTACCACTCCCCGTAATAATGTATCACAGCGTATGCGGAAAAGCTCCCTCAGCTTACACGGTAACTCCGCAGCAGCTCGACAGCGATCTTGCATGGCTGAAAAACAATGGTTATACATCAGTCAGCGCCCGACAGCTCACGGACTATACCCGCGGTAATGGTGAGCTTCCCGAAAAGCCGGTCCTTATAACCTTTGATGACGGTTTTTACAATAACCTTTCACTTGCTCTCCCCTTGCTTGAAAAGTACGATATGTGCGCCGTTGTATCTATTGTTGGCAGATATACCGATGATTATGCAGCCGCCGATCCCCACGCTGACAGCTATTCCTACCTTACATGGAGCGATATCGCCCGGCTTGCAGCTTCGGGACGGATAGAGATCGGCAGCCACACCTATGATATGCATTCCAACAGCAATGGCAGGCAAGGCTGTGCAAAACTGCCTGAGGAGAGCAGCGACGAGTACGCAGCAGCACTCGGTACGGATATAGGGCTGCTAAAAACCGAGCTTTTACAAAACTGCGGGATAATTCCCGAGGTCTTTGCCTATCCTTTCGGAGCGATCAGCAGAGAAAGCCTGCCAATACTGCGTGAAAGCGGTATCCTTATAACTCTCACCTGCCGTGAGGGCATAAATCATATCACCCGCGATCCCGACTGCCTCTATGGTATCTTCCGATATAACAGGAGCGGTCTGCTCACTACCGAGGAGTATATGGCAATGCTTACAAATGAAACAGGGGCGTGATAATATTATCACGCCCCTTCTGCATCAAAGGTGCTCAGGCATCAAAATACCGGTACATATTGCAGTGAAAGCTTATCCTTTTCGTCGTCCTTTGACGATCCTGACGAACTTTCGCTTACCGAACCGAAGCTTGCGCTTCTGCTGTAGCTTTCGATCAGCTTGCCAAAGAATTCATCAAACGAATCACAGCCGTTTCTCTGCCAGTACTTATCATACTTAGGATCGCGGTACTTATCAAATCTTTCGGGGATAGTTCCGTCCTCCTCATAGTCCGCAACGATCTGTTCTGAATTCAATACAAAATACGTATAGTCAGGACCGATTTTATACATGATGAATCCATAGTATGCAAAGAGCAATCCGGCTATAGCGGAAAGGATTATGGCAGTTATGGCAAAGCCCTTGCCCTTCCTTTTGCCCACAAGTGATACTATGGCAAAAATAAGACAGAGCGGGACAGAGATTATACTCAGCATAGTACAGCACGGTATGATATTTATCAATGCTATTACAAATGCAGCTATTGCAAGTCCGCTGCCCTTCTGCTCGGGAGGCATATTATAGTTCTCATTGTACATACCTCTGAACTCACCGTCAGGGAAATATCCGCGTCCGTTATTGTTATTGCCGTAATTGTTTCCGTTGTTATTGTACATATCTTCCATTTTGATCCTCCTCGATCATAAACTTGTTTCCCAGTTCCAGTTGCGTACCTCAAGCTCCTCGAGATTGTACGGCGTTTTCTGATAAACGCAGTAGTTGAGCCAGTTTGAAAACATCAGATTTGCAGTGCAGCGCCATGAAAACACAGGCATATTTTCGGGATTGTCACCAGGGAAATAGTTATATGGTATCTGTATATCTATACCCTTTTCAACATCACGCCTGTACTCGTTGGCTATGGTATCCCTGTCATACTCGGAATGTCCAGTTATAAAGTATTGTCTGCCGTTTTTATTGGCAACTATATGGACACCTGCTATATCAGAGGAGGTAAGAACTTCAAGCTGCGGTATGCGCTCGATATCTGTTCTGCGGACCTCCGTATTCCTTGAATGCGGAACATAGAATATATCGTCAAATCCCCTTAAGAGCTGACAATTGCTTACCTCAGCCCTGTGAGGGAATATACCGAACATTTTGTGGTCAAGGGTATACTTAGGTATACCGTAATGGTAGTAAAGACCTGCCTGTGCTGCCCAGCATATATATATAGTGGAAAAAACATGAGTTTTCGACCACTCCATAATGCTGCATATCTCTTTCCAGTAGTCTACCTTTTCGTAGTCAAGGAGCTCCACGGGAGCTCCCGTGATTATCATTCCGTCGTATCTGTCCTCGCATATCTCGTCAAAGGTCTTGTAAAAAGACTCAAGATGATGATGTGAGGTATTTTTCGATGTATGCGAAGCCATTTGCAGCAGATCAACGTCCACCTGAAGCGGAGTATTACTGAGAAGCCTCAGCAGCTGACACTCCGTTTCTATCTTTTTGGGCATGATATTGAGTATCACTACCCTCAGAGGACGGATATCCTGATGCTCTGCCCTTTCCTTCGACATAACGAAGATATTTTCATTTCCGAGAGTTTTGAAAGCAGGAAGCTCTGAAGAAATCCTGATTGGCAATCCTGATCTGTCCTTTCATATTTATTCTTTCTTGTTCTTGCAGCTCTGACAGCCGTTCATGAAGCTGTCAAGGTCGCTGCACTGTCTGCTGTCGTCCTTCAGGAAGCGCAGCTTTTTGAGCGCATCAAACTTAGCACTGTCATCAAGCTCGAAAAGCATATGCTTTATGCCCTTGAGTACGCTTTTCAGCATCACCGAGCGGACAAGGCCGTCACACAGCATGAGGTCTCCCCCGTCGTCATAGTCGTAAATGACAGTTTTCTCGGTACCGTAGGAATATGCTATAAATCCGATAACACCGCCCCTGTCAAGAGCCTCTGTGATATGGAGCTCAGCACTGCCTGCGGCTTCTTTAAGCTTCTCATAGCCGACAGTATCGAACCTTTCCTGTATCTCAAGCATATTATTTCTCCTTGCCTATGGCATTACGCAGTGCACGGAGCTCCTCTGCGGTAAGCTCACGGTAGGTACCGGGCTTCAGCATACCGAGCTTGAGAGGTCCTATGCTTATACGGCGAAGTCTTGCGACCTCAAGTCCCACAGCCTCGCACATCTTACGGATCTGGCGGTTCCTGCCCTCTTTGATCGTCATAAGGAGCACAACTCTGCCCTCCTCCTTGTCCTTTACAACAACTGAAGCAGGAAGAGTCTTTTTACCGTCGATCTCCACGCCCTCAGCCAGTCTTACAAGCTGATCGTCATTGATATCAGGGCGCACCGTTACACGGTAGGTCTTTGATATATGGCGGCTCGGGTGCATTATGCTGTTTGCGAATTCGCCGTCGTTGGTAAAGAGAAGCAGTCCCTCCGAATTGCGGTCAAGACGTCCCACAGGGTAAACACGCTCCTCAACGTCTGTGAGAAGATCCATGACGCAGCGCCTGTCAAGCTCGTCCGAGACCGTTGTGACATAGCCTCTCGGCTTATTCATCATGAGGTACAGGAAGCTCTTCTTTCTCGGCATGGTGATACGCTCGCCGTCGATAGTGATAAGGTCCTTGAAGCCGCACTTGTCACCCAGCTTTACGGGATGTCCGTTGAGCTTTACCCTGCCCTGTGTTATGAGCTCCTCAGCTTTTCTGCGGGAGCATACGCCGCTGTCGGCGATCATTTTCTGAATTCTTATTTTTTCCAATTTTATCCAGTCCTTAAGGGGAGAATATTCTCCCGAAAAATTCTTTTATCCTTGTGAACAAACCTTTTTCAGCCTTTTTCGTCTTTACGGTCACTGCCTGTACGTCCTCGGCGGCATAAAGCGGAACCGTGTCCACCTCTCGTCCGAAATAGCTTATCCTCAGCCTTGCGGCTTCCTCTCCCGCTTTTACGGGAGCATACAGAAAAGGCGGTCTGAGCACAGTATATGTAAAATCATCGGCATTTCCTGCCACTGTTGACACAATATACGTACTGTTTTCGGGTACGAGCCGCAGCTTTTCCGAGGTACCGCCCGCTACATCAGCCGTGATATCCTTTGGCAGCGTGAGCTCAAGCTGCCTTACCGCATCAAAGCCGTACTCATACAGCGCGATATGATCGTTCCAGTCGTTCCGGTCGTTGAGAGTAACGCATATCAGGTTTTTGCCGTCACGCTGACAGGCAGACACGAGACAGCGCCCCGCCTCATCGGTAAAGCCTGTCTTTACGCCGTAAACTCCGTCATACATTGAAAGCAGCTTATTTGTATTGTAAAGCCACCTTTCATAGGGCGGAGCGCCGAAGCTTACCTTTATGCTTTCCTTTGAGCATATCTCACGGAAAAGCTCGTTTTTCAGAGCCTCACGGGCAAGCAGAGCCATATCTGCCGCCGACGAACCGTGTCCCTCTCCTTCAAGTCCCGAGGGAGTAACGAAAAATGTCTTTGAAAGACCCATTTTTCTTGCACGTTCATTCATAAGCTCCGCAAAGGCTTCGATACTTCCCGATATCCTTACAGCTGCCGCATTTGCCGCGTCATTGCCCGAGGGCAGCAGCATTCCGCAGCACAGCGCGTATTTTGTGACTATATCCCCCTCGCGCAGTCCCATTGACGAGCCTTCTGCCTTTATCGCCTCACTGTCCACAACGAACTCGTCATAGAGCCCGCCGCTTTCAAGGCAAAGCAGGGTCGTCATTATCTTGGTAGTACTTGCCATGGGGAGCTTCTCCGCGGCATTGAGCCCGTAGATAACCTCGCCCGTATCGGCAGATATGAGAACAGCCGCTTTGGCATATATCTCAGGGGCTTCCGCGCCGAAGGACACAGTACCGCACAGACAAAAGGCTGTGAGGAGTACTGCCGCAAATACAGATACAAGTCTTTTCACAGGCACACCTCCGCATAAATGCTATGCTAAAGGATATGCCTCATATCAGGTTTTTATGCTCAGTTTATTGAAACGGAGCCGTCTGTGATATCAGAGGTCTTTGCGTCCGTATTTCCGCCCTTTTTCTTGTTGATAAAGCCGCTTACCTTGTCGATGATGGCAGGCATTTTCTCAATGGCGTTGCTGATAGGATCGTTGGAGCCTTCCATATTTACCATTTTTGCAGAGCCGTCGGGAGCTATTACAAGGAAGCCCTCGGGCTTTATGGAAACTCCTGCGCCAGCTCCGCCGCCGAAGAGCTCCTTATCGTACTTTGAAGGAAGATCGGAACCACCCGATGCAAAGCCGTAGCTTACCTTTGAAACAGGGATTATGGTAGTTCCGTCGGGAAGCTTTATGGGCTCACCGATTATGGAGTTGACATCTGCCATTTCCTTGATCTTTTCAATGGAAATACCCAGGAGATCGCTTACAGGTGTATTGTTTGCACTCATAATTATATACCTCACTTCTGCCTTGCGGCGGATTTTTTCATTTTGCGTTTCATTCTGAATTTTCTCAGCTTTTCAGGCAGAAATGTCCTGAAAAGATATGTTATCAGGAACCATGCTCCTGCAATAACCACCGTTCCGAGGCGGAAATACAGCTTGCCCGCTGCATCCCAGCGCCCCTTTGATACTCCGAACTGCGGACGTACATCTATGGTTTTCAGCCTTACCGTAAAAAGCTCACTGAAAAAAGCGATGCCGTTGTATACAAGCGCGGAATACTTTCCGTATTTCAGCGCACAGTCATATGCGTCCTCATCTGCAATAACGAAGTCAATATAAAGGTCCTTGAGCCTGAAGCCCCTGAATATTTTCAGCATGGGACGCTGAGCGCTCTCCCATATGCCCACAAGGAACTCTATTTTGTCGCTCAGAGACTTCTTTTCATCATCTTCACTGCCTTCGCTTTTTTCATCTGCGAAGATATCGTCGTCAGAATCGTCCTTTTTCTTCTTTTTATCCTTTTTTCCGCCTTTATCTTCATCAGAGCTGTCAGATAAAGGCTCGTAAGCAGCACTTTCATCCGTTTCGGAAGAAGTTTCCGCTGCAATATCCGCTGACTGCATATCAGTCTCGGGATCGTTCACGGGAATGCTGTCAAGCTCCTGCTCCCATTCATACTTTTCCCGTTCCTTTTTCTTTTTTGACTTCTTTTCCCTGACGGGCTTCGGCTTTTTGAGCTTCCTTGGCTTATCCTTTTTGGCGGCTTTTCGTTTTTTCCACCAATTATAAAGTCCTCCGCCCTCCGAGTCCATGATATCAAGCAGCCACAGCTTTACCCTATAACTGAATTTCCCGTCGATATAGCTGAACTCTCCCCCCACAGGGATCATCAGCACGAGAAGAATTATGCCCAAAACGGCAAGAAGTATATACAGCAGAATTTTCAGTACTATCATTCCTGCCGCTCCTTTCTGTTGATCGTCTTTACTGCTGAGACTCGGCAAGCTCCCTGTCCACGAATTCCTCCTCTGTTTCGAGGACAAGATCCCCCTGTCCCGGAAGAGGCGGCAGCTCCGCAGTGGAGCTGAGACCGAAGCTTCTCAGGAACACGGAGGTGGTCCTGTAGACTATGGGCTTTCCCGGAACATCAAGACGTCCCGCTTCCTCAACGAGCCCCTTTTCAACAAGGTTGTTTATTACCGACGAGCTGTCGATACCTCTTACATTTTCCACAAAGCCCTTTGATACGGGCTGATTGTAGGCGATTATGGTAAGAGCCTCCATAGCAGCATTTGAAAGAGGAGTTGTCCTTTTTGTCTCGAGAGCAGCTCTTATCTGCTCCGCATATTCCTCACGGGTACACATCTGATAGCTGCTGTCCAGCTTTTTGATGCAGATACCGCTCCCGCAGTCCTCATAGCGCTCGTTGAGCAGCCTTATCATGGAAGGCAGCGTTCCCGCATCAACTCCGCTCGCCTCCGAAAGGCGGTATATCTCTATAGGCTCACCGCTTGCAAAGAGTATAGCCTCTATTGCTCCGAGCCTGCCTTTGATCTCCAAGATTTCTTCACTCCGTTCTTTCTTCCCTTGAAGAAGATCATCATGTTATCATCGCTTATGGTTATCCTGCCCGACCTTGTGAGTTCAAGCACCGCAAGGAATGTAGCGACTCTCGCCGAGCGGTCGGTAACTCCTTCATAGAGCTTATCCATATACACCTCGCCTGTTGTGTACAGCTCACGGAGCACATGGACTACCTTTGACATTACCGAAACGATACGCCGCTTCACAACAGAGTTGATCTTGTTCTCAACGTGGAGCTTTGCGTGCTCGGATTTAATATTTTTCAGTGATATGGCGCTGTAAGCGATCGCCAGTCTTTCAGGCTCATGCACAAGTGTATAGGTCATGTCAGCCTTAATCTTCATTGGTTCGCGGACGAAAATGCTTCCGCCCACATATGCGTCCGCAAGCTGCTTTGCGGCGATCTTGCAGAGAGAGTACTCAATGAGAGCTCCCTCCAGCTCGCGCTTCATCTGTTCAGCCTCCTCGGGCTGAGGCAGCAGTGACGCTGTTTTGATATATATGAGCCTTGCAGCCATTTCAAGGAATTCGCCTGCAAGCTCCAGATTCTGCTCGTGAGCCTGGTCTATATAGAGCAGATACTGCTCCAGCAGCTTTGATATCTCGATATCGCAGATATTGAGCTTATGCTTTGCGATAAGGCTCAGCAGAAGATCGAGAGGTCCCTCAAAGACCTCAAGCTTGAATGATATGCTTTCCATATTTCACCCGAAGAACAGGGCTGATACAAGGCTCTAAGCCATGTATATGAGCTCTGTAAGTATTTTTAATGTGCTCTCCGCCACGTCGGGGACGAAGAATATAAGATTATCCAGCAGCAGTCTCCACAGATAAGCCAGAAATCCCAGTATGGAGAATTCTCCTCCCGTAAGGGAGTCCATGAAGAATACAGCTAAAAGTATATATCTCGACCACATGGTGATCTTCTGATAGTTTGTGAAATACCAGCGTCTGAACTTAGGCGGTGAGAACTGGTAGAATATATTGAAGCCGTCCAGAGGCGGTATCGGCAGAAGGGCTATGATACCAAAAAACAGGCTTGCTCTTGCCGCCCTTACAAGCACGAAATACAAGGAAGCAAGTACGAAGGACGACGGGGCGAAACCGAGCAGCAGTCCGCCTATATTCCGCAGGACGACATACATAAGCAGGTACGTCACAGGTGAAGCCAAAGATATAAGCGTAACATCGCGCTTCATTTTCTTCAGCCTCGATACGTCAATATTTATCTCCTTGCTCCAGCCGAAGCCGAAAGCGAATATAAGTATGATGCCGAAAAGGTCTGTATGCTTTCTGAAGTCAAGCGTGAGCCTGCCTTCCCTTTCGCCTGTGCTGTCGCCAAGCTTTTTGGCTGCAAGCACTCTTATATAGCAGGCAAGAGGCATAACAGCCGTAAGAATGATGCCTCTGCTGAGAAGCGTGAGAAAAACTCTGTAGATCTTGAATTCCATTATACTATCCCCGCGCCTTATCCTTTATAGCCAAAAGTATCGGGTATCCACATAACAGCCTTCATCATTACCTCGTAAAGATAGTATGACGCTCTGGAAAGCGGAGAATACTCGGAGGGTATCACATTCATGAGAATGAGCAGAGCAAAGAATACCATGTTGATCTCTCTCTGGTGCTGATATACCCAGCGGTCGAACTTCTCGGGCGTGAACGCGCGGAGGATGTTGAAGCCGTCAAGAGGCGGCACAGGTATAAGGTTGAAAAGAGCAAGTCCGATATTTACTATGACAAGGAACTGCAGAAGCAGCATTACACAGGACATAGTATTGAACTGATTTGCGAAAAGTCTGAGATAAGCTTCCTGTCCGCTTTTGAAGCACAGCATTATTGCCAGTGCAAGTGCAGCCGCAAAGGAGGCAAGAAGATTTGAAACAGGTCCTGCCAGAGCTGTCAGAGCATAGCCCGCACGGTAATTTCTGAACCTCATTGGATTGACTTCAACAGGCTTTGCCCAGCCGAAGCCGCCTATAATCATGAGCATTGATCCCAGCGGATCAAGGTGCACAAAAGGATTGAGGGATATCCTTCCCTGCCTCTGCGCGGTATCATCGCCGAGCCATTTGGCCATAAGTCCGTGAGCCGATTCATGTATAGGCAAAACGAGCAGCAGCGTCGCTATCCTCGAAAAATACTTTAATACTGTCTGAATATCCAGATTGCCGCCTAACATCTTTATTTCCTTTCTTTGATGGAGTATCATCACTTTTTAATACATATAGATATACAATATATATTATACTATAAATCGCTATATATTTCAAGTAAAAAAGTATTTTTATGCCTCAAAAAAAATTTTTTTAGTTTTTTTTCAAAAAACACTTGCTTTTTTTCTGAATATGTGTTAGAATAATCATGTTGTATTTTTACAGGTTAGTTAAGGAGGTGCAACCTAATGGCAAAATGTGATATCTGCGGAAAGGGCGTAACCTTTGGTATCAAGGTTTCTCACTCACACAGACGTTCCAACAGAACATGGAAGCCTAACGTAAAGCGTGTTAAGGCTATCGTCAAGGGTACTCCTTGTCATATCTACGCTTGCTCAAGATGCCTGCGTTCAGGCAAGGTTGAAAGAGCTTGATCGTTCAGCATGGATAATAAAGAGCGTTCCGAAGGGGCGCTCTTTTTTATTATTCTTGACTAAAATGCGATTATATGATATAATCATAAAAAATATGAAAGGAGCTGAAAAAAATGTCAGATCATGATGCTTGCCTTAATATACACTATTCCGCCCCCGACGAGATATGGGATAAGATAGATGAAGTCTACAGGTCAATGGAATACTACTGCAAAGGTGAGGACTGCCTTACATGGCAGGGACAGGATATCGAGCTTTACTCCTCCGTAGAACCGGGCGGGATACAGATATCGGGAGAAATGCCCGACGAGATTTGGGACAAATGGTATCCCGAGCTGAAAGCAAAGCTTACAGAAGCTCTCGGCTATGAGATCGGCGAGCCTCAGGACGGTTTTGAATTCAAGCATTGGAAGCCGTATATCAAAAAAGCCTCGGACATCAAGGAAATAAACAAGGACAAGATAGTTTTCCGCGATCTTTCCGAATTCACATGGTCCCTCTTTGAAAACAGAGAAAGGGATATCACCGCAAAGCCGCCGTTTTTCCGCTTCAGCTCCCCTCTTATCGAGCTGAGGATAATATTTGAGTGCACAGGTCTCTTTGCGGGAAAGAAACAGCGTCAGGAATTCCGTGAATTCATGTGTAGGCTTGATGACCTCGGCATAAATACTCTCGATCTGACCTGAAAGCTCCAATGAACTTAATAACCAAAGGACGGTGATCCTGTGACCAAGGAACAATTGGGCGCTCTTTTCAGTCTGATGCTGCAATATGTCGTTCCCACAATGAAGATATTCTGCTTTACGCTTCTGTGGTCGATACCGCTGGGAATGATAGTCGCACTGCTGAAAATGTGCGGATTCAAGCCGATTTCATGGCTCACAAATATATATATACTCATAATGCGCGGAACTCCCCTGCTTTTGCAGCTCATAGTCGCGCAGCATTCTGTTCCCTATCTTCTGAAATGGGACAAATGCCCCTCATTCATACACAGTCTCCTCGACGGTGTGGACATAAGAAGCTCGGGCTATACGTTTACTATGCTCCTCATTGCTTTTGTACTGAATTATGCTGCATATTTCGCAGAAATATTCAGAGGCGGCATAGAAGCCATACCCAAGGGACAATATGAGGCGGCAAGCGCACTGGGATTCAGCCGTTTGCAGACCTTCTTCCGCATAATACTTCCGCAGGTCATAAAACGTGTAGTTCCCGCAAGCTCAAACGAGATAATAACTCTTGTCAAGGATACGTCTCTTGCTTCGGCTATCCCCTACATGGAGATAATGTACATAGCCAAGAAGCAGGTGCCGACATACGCTTCTCTAACTCCGCTGTTCATGGCAGGCGCTTTCTATTTCATATTTGCGACCGTACTCACGCTTGTTTTCGGATATATCGAGAAAAAGCTGAACTACTACAAGTAAGGGGGCTTCTCCGTGTCAATGCTCGATGTTAAAAATCTTTCAAAAAGCTTCGGTGATCTCAAAGTCCTCAAGGATACCACCTTCAATGTTGAAAAGGGCGAGGTCGTAGCCGTAATAGGTCCGTCGGGAAGCGGTAAATCCACTCTCCTGCGCTGTATAAACCAGCTCGAGCGAGCCGACGGAGGCGTTATCAATGTCTGCGGAACGGATATGCTCATAAAAGATCAGAAAGGCAGGACTGTCTACGCCGATGCAAAAACTCTGCGTAATATAAGGCTGAAAACAGGTCTGGTCTTTCAGAATTTCAACCTGTTCCCGCATATGACAGTGCTGAGGAACATCACGGAAGCTCCCGTATGCGTACTTAAAGAAGAAAGATCAAAAGCGCAGGAAAAGGCAATGCAGCTTCTGAAAAAAATGGGGCTCGAAAGCAAGGACAAGTCCTATCCATGCGAGCTCTCCGGCGGTCAGCAGCAGCGTGTATCCATTGCACGAGCCCTTGCTCTTAATCCCGAAATACTTTTCTTTGACGAGCCCACATCCGCTCTCGATCCCGAACTCACGGGAGAGATACTTAAAGTCATAAAGGAACTCGCAAAGGACGGCATGACAATGGTTATAGTAACTCACGAGATGGCTTTTGCACGTGACGTCGCAGATAAGGTCATATTCATGGAAAACGGCTCGATCGTCGAAATGGGAGCACCCGAACAGCTCTTCGGCGATAATGCTTCCGACCGCGTAAAGCAGTTTCTTACACGGTTCAACAGCTGAATACCGCATTGCATATATTTTTTATTTGCAGATAACAAATTTTATGCATTTTTATTGTACAACCTGCTAAAACAAGGGAATAATTTAAGCAGTTAATTTCGTCATTCATACAAAGTTACAAAAAAAGCTGTTATTTTTGGTGATATTGTGATATAATATTCTTGTGTATTAGAGAATAACTGTTGCAGACATACCGAGTGCCTGCAGCGGTAAGCAGGCTGTTTGGCTTGCTTCGTTTGTTTACAGGGGGTAAACATAATTAATGGACAGAAAACCAATACGTAATGATTTTTTCAGGTACATATTGGCAAATGTCACCAGCTCTGTAGGCGTATCTATCTATATACTGATAGATACGTTCTTTATTTCTAAGGGAATGGGGTCGGAAGGTCTTGCAGCACTGAACCTCGCCCTGCCTGTGTTCAATTTTATGAACGGCTTCGGGCTTATGCTCGGAATGGGCGGAGGCAGCAAGTTCTCAATGATGTATTGCAGGACCGAGAGAGAAGAGACTGACAGAATTTTCTCAAACGCGTTCATGACAACGCTGCTCATTGCAGCCGTGTTTGAGATATCGGGGATATTTTTCTCGCGGCAGATAACACATCTCCTCGGCGCCGACGCTGCCGTTTTTGAGATGTCACACAGCTATCTGCACAGGATACTGCTGTTTTCACCTGCTTTCCTTTTCAATAACCTGCTTGCCTGCTTTATGCGTAATGACTGCGCTCCTAAGCTTGCAATGCTGGGGATACTGAGCGGCAGCCTTGTCAATGTGGTGCTTGACTACATCTTTATTTTCAGAATGGATATGGGAATGGACGGCGCAGCACTTGCTACGTGTATCGCTCCGTTCGTAAGTATGGGGATAATGAGCATACATATCCTTACAGGCTGGAACGCTTTCAGTCTGCGGATATCATGTCCCTCACCAAAGCTCATACGCGAGATAGTCTCACTGGGACTTCACTCCTTCTTTACGGAGATATCAGGCGGAGTTGTGATACTTGTATTCAACTTCGTAATATACCGTCTGCTCGGCAATACAGGCATTGCCGCATACGGCGTTATCGCAAATATAGGCATAGTCTTCACGGCTATATACGTAGGTATCTCAAGCGGTGTACAGCCGCTGATGTGCAGATACCACGGCAGAAAAAACGATGCCGCCATACGCTATCTTTTAAAGCTTTCCGTAGTGACCGCACTGATATTCTCGGCAGCAGCCTACGCTCTGCTTTTCATACAGGCATCACCCGTAGTAAGACTGTTCAACAGCAGCAGCGACAAGACACTGCAGTCCATAGCAGAACATGGTCTGAGGCTGTATTTCCTGTTCATGCCGTTCATGGGCATAAACACCATACTGTCTGTGTACTTCTCATCCAACGAAAAGCCTCACACAGCGCAGATGATATCGCTCCTGAGAGGTACTCTCCTCGTCATACCGCTTGCATTCCTTTCATACTGCCTCGGCAGCATAAACTGCATATGGCTGACAATACCGATATCGGAGCTCATTACCGCCGCAGCAGGCGGTGCGATATTTGCTTTCGACCTGAGAAGGATCCTTTCGGAAGACTTAAAACTTGCATACAGATAAAAAAGCCGTTTGGTAATTCATATACCAGACGGCTTTTCATTTTAAAGTATTTTTTCGGGTTCGCCTACAGGCGGTATTATAAGCGCAGTTGCGTCCTCGAGGTGGAACAGCTTCATATTAAGGCCTGTTTTCTCGTTGTATATCTCCTTGAGGAGAGGACTGGTCGCATACATTGCCTCCGTATACCTCGGATCGTCGTCAAATACGATCTTTCCCGTATAGCGGAGCCAAACTCCGTCGGGCTTGCAGGCGACTATCTCGCAGAGAGGGTTCGCAAGCATCTGTCTGTAAACAGCCTTGAAGTCGCCTACTGCAAATATCACCTTTCCGTCCATCTCGATGTGAGAACCGAAGGGTCTTACCTTAGGCTGTGCTCCGTCGTTTGTGGCAATGAAAAACATACCTGCTTCCGTAAGGAAATCGTTTAGTTTGCTCATGATAAATATACCTCCTTATATTATCGCCTTGCGGCGTTTGTATCAGTCCTCAAAAAGCGGCGTCGAGAAATATCTCTCCGCAGTGTCGGGGAGTATCGTTACCACGGTCTTGCCCTCGCCCAGCTTTTCGGCAAGCTTAAGTGCCGCAGCAACATTCGTTCCGCTTGATATACCGCACATTATGCCTTCCTTTGAAGCAAGGTCCTTGGCGGTCTGTATAGCTTCCTCATCGGTAACTATATATATATCGTCGTATATGTTCTGATTGAGTATATCGGGGATTATTCCGTCACCAATGCCCATCTGCAGGTGAGTTCCTATATCTCCGCCTGCCAGTATGGCAGCGTTTTCGGGTTCTACCGCCCATATCACCATATCCGGATACTGTGCCTTGAGAGCCTCGCCGATGCCTGTGATAGTACCGCCTGTTCCTATTCCCGAACAGAAGCCGTCTATCTTTACTGCGGTCTGCTCCAGTATCTCCAAAGCCGTGTGGAATTTGTGAGCGCCTATATTGTTCACGTTTGCAAACTGCTGCGGAACGAATACATTTTCGTCCTCCTCTGCCATTTTCAGAGCTGTGTCAAGGCACTCCTGTATGCACTTGCCGATATCTCCGTCGTCGTGTATAAGCATTACCTCTGCGCCGTAGTGATTAACAAGCTTGCGGCGCTCCTCGCTGACGGAATCGGGCATGATGATTATAGTTCTGTAGCCCTTGACAGCTCCCACAAGGGCAAGACCTATGCCCTGATTGCCGCTCGTAGGCTCTACGATTATCGTTCCCTCGTGTATCTTGCCTTCCATTTCCGCATGGCGTATCATGTTGTAGGCTGTGCGGGTCTTTATGGAACCGCCTACGTTGAGTCCCTCGAACTTTACGAGGACGTCTGCGCTTCCCTTTTTGTTCATTCGGTTCAGCTTTATCATCGGAGTATGTCCGATAGCCTCCAGAACGTTGTTGTATATCATTGGTCAATAACTCCTTTATGAGTTGAAAATTATAAACAGCTATTTTACGGTTCTTCCGCTTTGTCAGTCATCGTTCATTTAATAATGAACGACCTTGTTTTCGTCCCATTTCTCTGTCTTTTCAATATCCCATAATTCTTCGTAGTTCTTGAAATTGTCGGGGAGCAGAAAAACGGAAGTCTTTTCGTACTTCGCATTGTCCAGAAGTACACGCCACCTGACTATCTTATACGTCAGAGCCGTATACATACGTGTGCCGCCGTCCTTGTATGTTCCTGTAGGTACAGGTACGAACAGAACAAGAAGAATACAGACTAATATCACTGAAATGATGGTTTTAGTCTTCTTTTTCACAGCCTCTCCTCCTTAAACAGCTCACTCCTCGGCAGAAGCGAACTGGCTCTCGTGACGGGTGAAGAAGTCCGTTCTCGGAGGCAGGAATTTCAGCTTGTGGTTCTCACCTGTGAAGTATGTAAGCGGCTCAAGGATAGTATCCCATGACCATAGCCTCTCGTCAGCATCAAGGTACTCACGGAGCTTCTCAGTACCGAAGGGAGCCATCGGGTGCAGGAGCACACCTGCTATCCTTATCATGTAGAACAGATTGGCAAGAGCCTGCTTTAAAGCCTCCTTGTCGGGATACTCGCCGTTAAGCGCCTTTGCCATATACTTGCTTCCGTTGCGGATATAGCTGTCAAGTACATAGGTACACTGATGGAATGCAAACTTTGACATATGCCTCTCATACTCAAGGACTGCCTTCTTAGCGTCCTCAAGGAATTTCTCCTCGGGAGCGTTGTCCGGCATAACGCCGTCAAGCTCCTTCTGAGCTGTATAGAAAGCCGTTCTTATCATGCGGTTGTATACGTTTGAGAGAAGCAGTCCGTCCTTTACTACAGGATCGGCATCCTCGGGCTTTGCGTCGGGATTATAGGGCTTGGGCATAAAGCTTACGGAGCGCTGTCCCAGACCGAGACCCAGCCAGTGCATACGGAGCTGCTCGGGAGTATAGTGATTGAGCAGATCATCAGCCATAGGCGGCTTTACCGCACCCGAGCTTGAAGCCTTCTTATCAAGGAAAAGGATATGGTGATTAGCCACGATAACAGGAAGCTGCAGCTCTCCGTCCGCAGGGGAAGCGGTCTTTTCATTGCTCTCCTGCTGTGCCATCCACATTGCAGGCTCGGCAATGCCATAGAAGTAGATATTGTCCTGTCCGATAAACTGATATACAGTAGCGTCCTTGCTGCACCAGTAGTCCTTCCATTCTTCCTTGTCATGACCTATGCTTTCAAGGTAAGTCTCCGTAAACGATATAGGAGCCCACAGTGACTCAGGCCATACCCATACTGTAAGACCGTCCACGCCCTCCATAACAGGTGCAGGGACTCCCCATTCGATATTGCCCGTAAGACGGAAAGGAACAAGTGTCTTTCCTGTTCTGTAGCGTATGCCGTTCTGAGTGAGTATGCGGCAGGCTTCATCGCAGTCCGAAAGCTTGCTGAACTCGATAGTAAAGGAGGGCTTTTTAGGCTCTTCTATGTAGTTATGCTCAGGCATGGAGGCTTTCAGCTCCATGTACTTTTCCTCGAACTCACGCTTTATGTAGATAACCGGGTTCTTGAGGAACTCGTCAATAGTTTTCCATACAACGGGACGGATATCCTTGCGCTTTTTCAGCTCTTCCACCCAGTCCTTCATGAGCTGCTCATAGTCGCGGAGCTTGAAATACCAGTTGGTAACAGGCTTCATTGTGGGAGTCTCGCCTGTGAGGGTACTTATGGGGTTTATAAGGTTCTCGGGCATATACTGATGTCCCATGTCGCACTCGTCTGCGTAGCCTTTTTCGGAGGTACAGCCGTCTACGGGACATTTTCCTATTACCTGTCTGCCGTTTATGAATACTCCCGCTTTCTCGTCAAAGAACTGCATCGTAGTCCTCTGTTCGAGCTGTCCCTTCTTATGGAGAGAGCTGATGAAGCGGTCTGTGACAGAAGCGTGTATCTCCTTGGAGCGGCCGAGACCCGAAGCTGCAAAGAGATTTGGAGCTATACCGTAAGCTGCAAGAGTTTCCTTCTGCTTATTGTGATTTTTCTGTACGAAATCCTCAAGAGAGCCTTCAAATTCGCCGTTCTTGACCTTTACTCTCCAGCCCTCTGCGATAGGAGAGCCGTAGCAGTCCGTGCCGCTGACGAAGATAACATTTTCCTTGCCGATGCGGTCTCTCAGGAAACGTGCATAGGTATCCGCAAATACCAGCATACCGCCCACATGGCCGAAATGGAGCTCCTTGTTGCCGTATGGCATACCGCCTGTAACCACAGCCCTTTTCGGGAACACCGGACGTGGTATCTCAAAATTTTTCTTTTCTTTATTGTCTGACATCTTTATTACCTCTTTTTATAATTCATAATCTAAGAATTCATAACTCATAATTGTGGTGTCCGCTATTGCGGACTGATTTGAATATTTTCAGACGATCATTAATTATGCATTATGCATTATGAATTATGCATTAAGCAAAGGCTTCCAGCCTTCTGCGTGTTATCTCCTCGCCGAGAACATGGCTCACTTCCCATATATCGGGAGCGTTTGCGTGTCCTGTGAGGGCTATGCGAAGCATATTCGTGATATGGACTATGCTTCCCCTGAACTGCTCGGGGTTCTTCTTGTAGTCCTTGGGCTTTACTGCAAAGCCCATTTCCTCTGTGATAGCCTTTACCTTGTCGAACCATACCGCACTGTCGTCGCTGTGGTCGTATGATGCAAGATATCTTCCGAAGAAGTCCTTCACTGTTGCCTCATCGCACTCCTCGGGCATATCGTCCGTAACTCTGAAGGTCTCGTCATAGTAGAAGCTCATGAAGTCGCAGGCCTGCTTCCATGTTTCGATGTCACGTCTCGGCTTTGCACCGCCTCTGCCGACATTGAGAGCTGCAAGCGTCCGCTCGGGGTACTTATTTATGAGTGCGGCGAAATCACTGTTGTACTCGCTGCACCATTCAAGCCAGCCGTCGCGTACCTGCTCGGCAGTCATGCGGCATATTACATTCTTGGATATATCCCTCATCTTGTCCAGGTCTACAAGGGCACCGGAAACCGACATCTTCTCCAGTGTATAGGGGAACTCGTGATAGTCTGCCTCGGGATTGGCTATGCGCCATTCCTCATAATTGGAATTGAGCAGAGTAAGCAGGAACTCCCATACAGCGTCCTTGCTGATACCCTCCTGCTGATAGTATGCCAGCGCAAGCTCGGGGTCCTTTCTCTTTGAGAGCTTTCTCTTGCTCTCGCCGTCCATTTTCATGAGAGTTGCCGTGTGGCAGTATACAGGCTGCTTCCAGCCGAGTGTATTGAAGAGCTCTACGTGCATGGGCAGTGAGGATATCCACTCCTCGCCTCGTATAACGTGAGTTGAGCGCATGAAGTGGTCGTCGATGACGTGTGCGAAGTGATAAGTCGGGATACCGTCGCTCTTAAGGAGTACGAAATCCATATTATTCCTCGGCATTTCAAGCTTTCCGCGGATAGCGTCCTCAACGGCGATAATCTCGCCTGTCTCCTGACCTCTGAAACGGAGCACCCACTCCCTGCCTGCTTCTATATTTGACTTTATCTCGTCAAGGCTGAGGTCGCGGCACTTTGCGTACTTACCGTAAACTCCGGGATTTTCCTTATTTGCGGTCTGCTGCTCGCGGACAGCTTCTATCTCCTCGGCTGTCATGAAGCAGGGGTAAGCAAGTCCCCTTTCCGTAAGGAGCTTTGCAAATACATGATATATCTCCTTACGCTGTCTCTGACGGTAAGGACCGTAGCTTCCGTTGTCGCCCTCTGCGGTAGCTCCCTCGTCAAAGTGAACGCCGAAATAGTCCATAGCGTTGATGACTGTCTCAACAGCGCCCTCCACCTCACGCTTATTGTCGGTATCCTCTATTCTCAGGTAAAATACGCCCTGTGACTGGTGAGCTATACGCTCTCCGATGATAGCGTTGTAGAGGTTTCCGAGATGAACGAAGCCCGTGGGACTTGGTCCTATACGTGTGACATTGGCTCCTGCGGGGAGCTGTCTTTCGGGGAAACGCGCCTCAATATCCTCGGGAGTTTCCTTTACATCGGGGAAAAGGTAATCTGCAAGTGCTTTATAGTCCATATTATCAATCCTTTATATGTTCTCCGTCCGTCTGCTGACAGACACATTTAATTTATTATATCACATTATTATTATAAAGTCAAATATAAGACTGCACAGAACGGCGGCCATGCATTTAACATCTTTCCCTCAGGCATCGGCCTGTAAAAAGGCATAAGAAAAGCTCCCCTCATTATGAGGGGAGTTGTTAAAAAATGCGATTATTCTTCTAAAAAATCATAAGCATTTGCATACTGGAGAACCGCAGTTATTGCAGTTACCAATCTTATACCAACAACCACACTGATAAATATAAGTTACATTATGCCAACCACAATTGTGACTGCAATACTGAGGAGGCACACCTGCATCTGCTTTAAGTGAATTGTCTGTCTTGGTAATAGCTGTACCGGCACCGAGAAGAGTGAAAGCCATTGCGACTGCTGAAATCTTTTTGATTACGTTTTTCATTTGTTTCATATCCTTTATTAAATATTTAAAGTCGGCCGTCTTTATGTGTTTATTATATAACTAAATATGCATATTGTCAACACAATAAATGTAAATTCAACAAACTTTTACCCATAAGTGGATTTTTTGACCATTTATGTATAATATTTTTCATTTTGTGTTTGATTTCTTTTACTATCTTACAAATACAATTTAATTACATCATTTTTGACTGTGAGCTTCACGCCCAAATTCACGCTTTATCCTCAAGGAAACGCACAAGCATATTCCATGTGGTGCAGTCCACTGTACCGCTGTCATCTATCCCGCAGCAGCTCTGAAAGGCTCTCACAGCTCTTACCGAGGCTTCATCAAACTCGCCGCTGACAGCTACCTTCGGCATATTATCGTACCACGCCGCAGCTTTCATAAGCATAGCCTGCAATATATATACCAGCTCTCCGCTGTCGCCCTGACACACCCTGAAGCTCCTTGAGGGGAAAACATGATAAGCCGCAGGAGCTCCGTCAAGATAATCACGGTATATGGCAGCTATCCTGTCCCATGTAGCGGTATCGGTCTCGCCTGTGTCGGGAAGCCCGTATGCGCGTTGAAAGGCTTTCACCGCCTGTACCGTGGAACTGTCATACACTCCGTCGGGAAGCACCTGCGGTATCCGCCTGTCAAAAAGGGATATACCGTAAAGATAGGTCTGAAGCTCCCTGATATGTTCTTTTTTCTGCTGATCTGTATATGGCACAAAAAACAACTCCATTCTGTTTAATGCGTAATTCGTAATGCGTAATTCGTAATGCGTAATTTTGTCAATTAAGAATTACGGAAACATGAAATTTTATTTCCAATAGACGGCGTTCCTTACTTAATGGTATAGCCGGGGTTCTGATATGGACGCTTATCGAAGCCGTAGCGCAGGTCGGAGTATACACCCGCTATCCTGTCCCATGTTACAGCTCCCACGATACCCGTAGGGTCAATGCCGAACTGCCGCTGGAATGCCGTAACGGACTGCTTCGTAAGAGGCCCGAAATAGCCTGTATCGCTTACCACAGGGATATCTGGATAGCTTCTGTTGATATAGGTAAGATACTGCTGGATTATCTTCACACACTCCCCGTTCGCCCCCTCCCTGAGGACTGTGCCGGGATAGAGAGCAACGTAGGTATACTGCGGCGGAACGCTATCCACTATGCCCTGATAGGCACGGTAAAGGTCATTTCTTGTGGCTCTGTCGGCAACTCCCGTCTGAGGAAGTCCGAATACGCGCTGAAAAGATTTCAGCGAGCGCTCGGTCTGTTCTCCGAAATATCCCGTTATCTCAACGGGTATGACCGCTTCGTAGTAAGCACCTATGACCGCAAGATAGTATTGCAGCATACTTACCTCTATTGACTGCATACCGATACTGAGATCCTCTGTGAACCTCGGCGCTATATCCTCAAAGCGGACTCCCTCGGAATCAAGCTCCGCAAGATGCTTTACGCTTGTGTAGATGTAGCTTATCCTGTACCATGTAGCCGCGTCCACAGCTCCCGTCTGTTCAAGTCCGAAAACCTGCTGGAACTTCCTTACTGCGTTCTCCGTAGGAGTATCGAATATGCCGTCTGCGGCGGGTATTTTTGGTATTGCGGGGAAATTACCCGATATGCGGTTCAGCCATACCTGTATGAACTTAACATCGTTGCCGAAGGAACCGTTCCTGAGCTCCGCACCGGGATATGAAGGCATGGCTGTCCGCACGGGAGCATCCTGCACTATCTCTATATCATCCCCGTAGTAATATTTCAGTATCTCCAGCGAATTGTAGCCTCTCTCCGCAAGAGCCTGCGTGCCCCACTGTGAAAGGCCGTTACAGGTGGAAGTCGTACCGTTGCAGAAGGCGGTGAAAAGCGGCTCAACACTTCCCTTCCGCCTTACGTAATCGTTGAAAAGCTCATCAACGAGATAGCTTATGTTCTCGAAATACTCACGGCCGTTAATGAATTTCTGGTCAAACTGTGTCGTTGCAGTGATATCAAAGTCGTACCCCCGTGAACGGTACCATTCCGTATATATCCTGTTCAGCGCAAATGAAACTATGGCATAGATATTTGCACGCAGAGCGCTCACGTTCCATGTGGGATATATCTCGCTGGAAGCCACATTCTTGACATAAGAAGCAAAATCCACTTCAACATTCGGAGCATTTGAATCAGGAAAGCCAAGATGTACCGTAATAGTCTCGGGAATAAAAGGCGTACCTGTAAGCATGGCTCACTCCTTTCCGCCGCCGAAGCCAGGCTCTGTATTATAGTAGGTCACAGTTTCATCATCGCTGCTCATCATAAGCGGAACAGGTATGAGGTTGAAGTTCTGAACCGAGGTTATCCCCGAAAATACAGGCACATCAACGCTCCTCGCGCGGAAGAATCCCTCCGCGTAAACGCTCACGTCGAAGAGATTGTACGGCCTCTCCTCGGGATCGGGAGCCTGCGAATGCTCAAGATCGGGTACAGGCAGCGAAAACTTCGGCGATACGCCGCTTTCATCGGTAGCTCCCGAAGCAAGCACAAGTCTCTTCCCGTCAACTACAGCCGTTACCTTTACAAAAGCGCCCTCCACTGCGGAGGAGTCGTCTCCCGTCCTAACATTTACAAGTATATATCCCATTTCATTCCCGAGGAGCTCCTCCGAGCTGTACTCGGGGGGCTCGTCATCCTTATTGCTATCCTTGCCAAGATCAGTATCCAGCTCCGAAAGATCGGGCTCGGGATAGCGGCTGTTGTAGTCCTCATCATCGCCGTTTCCGTCTTTCTCCGCAAACTCGGCATAGGCAGTATCATCAGGAAGCTCCTCTGTATTTTCATCTTGCACCTTTGGGAGCTCCTCGTCATGTGAAGAGCTTCTGCTGTAGAGCTTCATGAGCTCCTGCTTATATTTTTCAGCATCAAAATTACCGTTTTTCATACTATCTCCTCCCTGTACATCATATTCCCGATATATGCCGAATATTACACCTTTATATTTGACTTTCGGTTGTTTTTATAGTATAATTTGTTTTTGAAAGTGAAAACAAATTATTTTTTCATGAAAGGAAAAACATGAATCACAAAGCTATATATATGCTGATAAGAGAACTCAGCAGCGAAAACGCAAGAAAAAGTCTTATGACCGATGCAGAATTTTCCATGCTCACGGAAGAAGAACAAGCCGATGAGATAAACCGAGCTGTCAACGCAGCCCACATCGACCGTTCACTGATACACATGGCTTATTCAACACCGCCGCCGAACGCAGAAAATACAAATTCTTCAAAGAATATCATGATAATAACAGCCGTGTCAATGATGATCGGCTTTGCCATGTTTATCTTTGGTCTTTTCAAAAATCAGTCCGACTCCGAACTCGGCGGACTAATAATTGCCATAGGTCTTATCCTCGCCGCAGGAGTACCTGCCGTATGCTATGCCGTCGATAAAATACGCACCGAACTTGCACAGAAGCACACGGGAAGCAGCATATCTTTTTCGGAATATGACGCAGATTCCAACTATTCCGACGGAACTCCGCCCAAAAAAGTATTATGGACAGGCGGCATCGGTACTGCTCTTGTGGCGGCTTCACTGGTATCCCTGAGCATATTCCGCGGAGATAAGCTGAGCACGGCGTTCGGAGCACTGTTCTTCGCAGGCTCGGTCCTGCTGTCCGTAAGCCTCAGACTTAACAAACAGCGGGACTATGATATGATCATGTATTTTCCTGCCCTGCTCGGACTTATGCTGCTGTTTATAAGAGCAGCAGCAGCCGTATCTCCCGAGGCTGTGCCCGAGCTTGTAACAAAATGCTTTTTTGCATACTTCTGTCTCCTTGCTCTGTCCCCTTTGATATTCAACATTATCAAACTCATAAGATGCAGGAAAAAAGTCATTGCGGAATGTATAGATGTTGAGGTTTACAAGAGACGCCACTATTCTCATTTGACATCCTACCGCGCTTACTGGGCATACACTGTCAACAGCAGAGCCTATCTGCACAGGGATCTTATTTCACATAGTCAGAAGCCGATCCACGAGCACACCGAACTGCGGGTAAATCCAAAGGATCCTCACGATATCCACAAAGTGCTCTTTCCCGGCGGCGGTGCGCTTATATTACTATTCTGCGCCATGGTCGGCATCATCACCTTTATGGCAGCTCAAGGCACTCCCATTTCGTAAGCACTATTGCACTTGACAATATACCATTATTGGTTTATAATTATAATATATCAACTTTTTTAAAGGAGATTTCAATATGCAGTTAAGACCTTTAATAGCGCTTTGTATTGCCATAATAGCCGCAGTGCTCATAATCTTTGCGGGGAAATCCTGCGCTGAGGACATTGCGAAAAGCAATAGAAAAACACCGCATCTTATAACCGATCCGACCTTGCCATTCAATACCGCGGACCTTACTCCTCCCAACTATAAGCCTACAAAAGAGGGCGAAACGACCGAAGCGGAGGAAACTACAGACTTTTTCTCAACGATACCTACCGATGAGTACGGAATGTTCATCGAGACTACCGCACCTACCGAAGCAGGTCAGATGTATATGATAGTGACAAACGCAGACGGACAGATCGTTGAAATGATACCCGTCACCACCTCGGAGGAAGAAGATGCCCCCGCTACAACTCTTGATTTCCTTGACGAGTACGAAGCCGAACAGGCTTCAAGGGAGGCTGCCGAACAGGCAAGGCGTGAAGCTGAAACAACAACATACGATCCGAATCAGAAGATCGAGATACCATTTATAGAATATTAATATAAGGAGAAATCATCATGGTTATTATCGAAATGGAAAACGGAAAGAAGATCAAGATAGAGCTTTATCCAGATATCGCTCCTATCTCATGCGAGAACTTTGAAAAGCTTGTAAAACAGGGCTTTTACGACGGTCTCACATTCCACAGAGTTATACCGGGATTTATGATACAGGGCGGCTGCCCCAACGGTACGGGCACAGGCGGTCCCGGCTGGCATATCAAGGGCGAATTTGCTGCAAACGGCGTAAAGAACGACCTCAAGCACACAAGAGGAGTTCTCTCGATGGCTCGTTCGATGATGCCTGATTCCGCAGGCTCTCAGTTCTTCATCATGCATGAGGACGCTCCTCACCTTGACGGCAACTATGCCGCATTCGGCAAAGTAGTCGAGGGTATGGAAGTTGTTGACGAGATAGCAGAGTGCGCTACAGACTATCAGGACAAGCCCACAACTCCGCAGATAATGAAGAAAGTCACCATTGAGTGATAGGTCATCAGTACACAGCAATTAGTTTGCGGGCTGCCATAGGCAGCCCGCATTTTTGAATATTACAGCAAAAGGGGCGGATATAATCCGCCCCCTGCACATTGATGCTTACTTAAGATATGAAGCAAGTCCGCTTATATTCTGCTTTCTGATCTCTCCGGCAACAAGTCCCGCAACGATATTTGCGCCCTTCTCGCAGAAGTGAGTTCCGTCGGTAGAATCAGCAACAGCTCCCATAAGATGATAGCTCTTTGCGGTGTCATAGCCTACGGAATTGTAGTGGTTCACCATAAGAGTATTAAGGTCTATACAAGGTATGCTATACTTTCTTGCAAGATTGTAGCAAGCCTCGTTGTAATTGGTATAGCTGTTCACAAATCTGCCGTTTGAGTAAGCCTTCATGCCTATTGTCGTTGTTACAAGTATGGGAGTCGCCCCCTTGTCCTTTGCAGACTTTATGAACTGCGTCATATACCATTCATAGGAACCCGATGAAGGATTATCTGCATTTCCGCAGGTCGGTGCATATCTGTCAGCGTTTGAAGCTCCTGCGTCGTTGATAGCGAACTGTATCATTACGAAGTCGCCCTCTTTAAGGCTGTCAGCAATGGTCTGCCATCTGCCCTCGTCGTAGAATTTCTTGGAGCTTCTTCCTGCTATGGAGTGATTTGCAACAGTGATATCACTGTTGAAGTAATCCTGCATATAGTAGCCCCAGCCCTGCTGAGGAGCATATGAAGCACGGTAGCTCTGTACCGTTGAATCTCCTGCGATATAGAGTGTATGCTGACCGCTGCCTGTATTCTGCTGCTCCTGCGAGGGATCATATATCTCCGCATATGGCTCGTCCGTCAGGATAAGCTCTATATAGTCAAGGTTCGGAGCTCCCTCGGACATTGCAGACTGCATGACTATTGTATTGCTTCCTGCCTTGAGCGGAAGAACTATGCCGAACTCATTCCAGTCCGTCCACGAACCCGTACCCGGGAAGGACTGCATCCAGCAGAGATCGAAGTTGTTGTTCACGAAAAGCTTCATCTTTCGGTCGCTTGTTGAACCGTTTGCGAAGCGGATATGCGTCATGTAATTTCCGTCAGATGGAACATTTACGCTGAATGTGATATTGCTGTCAGTGTTGTTGCCGAGGTTCACATAGCCCCTGTCGCAGGTATATCCTGAATTTGTAGTCTCAATAATACCGTCGTTCCATGTCTGGTCTGCCGCGTAATACTTCACGGGAACAGGAGCCGTAGAAGTTGTTGTTGTGGTGGTCGGCTGAGTTGTTTCGGAAGTTGCAGGAACTACCGTTATCGGGCTCGGAAGCTCGTTAAGTCCAAGGAGATAGGTCTGTATGAACTGAGCGTCCTTTACTGTCATACCATCGCCGTCACCCGTAACGTCGGCATTGCCGATGCCCACAGATGTTATAGCGCGGCTGTCAGAGCCGTTTATGCCGTATTTGTTCGGGTTTGCCAGAGCCTGCATGATAAGAACAGAGTCCGAAAGGTCAACTCCGCCGTCGCAGTTCGAGTCACCGGGAACAAAGGTAATATCAAAGGGAAGAGTTGTTGTTGAAGTCGTTGTAACGGTTGTAGTGGTTGTCGTTGTTGTGGTGGTAGTCGCCGAAACTGTTATAACTGCATCATCGGCCTCGATCATTTCCCACTTCTGGCAGGCGTGACCGTTTACTTCCCACTGCTGTACATTGGCTCCGATGTATTCAGCTGCGCTTCCGACCTCTACCGCAGAGGCATCTCTTGAAGCTCTTGTGAGTATGGTAACAGTGCCGTCGCCGTTGTCCATGAATTTGAAGAACTGATCGCTGTAGCCGTTCTTTTCCGCAACTACGATATTCGCACCGTTATCGCGGCTTCCGTTGTCAACATAGAGGCAAAGCTCCGAACCCGCAGGCCTGATGTAGTAATAGTCACCTGTTGCCTGTACGCACTTCCATGTGATATTGTCCGGAAAGCCTTCACCCTTGTTAATCTGTTCAACATTCATGGTGTCTCCAAGAGTGTACGTCATATACAAACCGCTGTTGACGTTCCTGAACATATAGCAGACATCTTCCTTTGGATGGAAGGGCTCCTTTGCGCCCGAGGATATCTCCTCAAGCATTATCTCCGCTATCTTCTGAGCGCCCATTTTGCTCTGGTGCAGGTCATCGGCAGTACCGTCGTTCTTTATGGCATAATAGGAAGCCATTCCGTCATAGCCGACAGAAAGACCGAAATTCTGCCACCTGTTGAAAAGGTCTACAACCTGTACGCCCTGCTCGCTGCCTATCTTGTCAAGAGAGCCGCCGTACCAGCGTCCCGACAGCTTTGGATTGCGCTGCAAGTCACCGCGTCTGCCCTGCTGCTTGACGAGAACTACCGTCATGCCCTTGGCCTTTGCCTTCTTTACCATATCGGTAACTGTATTGTAATACTCCGTTTCGTTGGAGTAATTTGAATCATTGATGCCAATGGAGATTATGTAGTAATCTCCCGATTTGCCGTAGGTCTCAATGGGAGCGAACTGTCCCGCGTCCACGAAGCCCTTGGCGTACTGTCCGCTCGTAGCCATATTGCGGACATCATAATTGCCGTTTGGAAGCTTTCCGCTGAAAAACTGTCCCCAGCCATGCTGCGAGGTATCTGCACAGTTATAATAATTCGCAACTGTCGAATCGCCGCATATCCATACCGTAGGCGGCATAGCTCCCGAGTCGTTGAGCTGAGTTATCTCCACAGCCGCAATAGACTGTTCACGGTTGCTCATACCCTCAACAGCCTGTAAATTGAGCTGTCCGTCGGTAACGGGTATCTTCACGGTCTCGACTGCGCCTCTGCCTGTGAGGTTCATCATCTGGACCATGCCCTCCAGCTTTATGGTAGTACGTGGAGCATTTCCGATAGTGACCTTTACCTCGTAAAGTCCCTTCGGCAGGTCAACATTGAATGTATTTCCCGAACCGTAATCCTTGAACTGCACAGCGTCCGCAACTGCTCCGCTGCCTCCTGCGGAAACATTTGCAACATTCCATGTCTGTGCGAAGCCATAGCCTCTTCCGCGGTCATAGCCGTCCGAAGCCGATACTCCCGTGAAGCCGTTTGCCGCGCCGCTTCCGCCGAAATCGAACTTCCAGTCAGCCGAAGCCGCCTTAGCACTTGCTGGTCTTGTGAGGTCGGCAGCGCCAAGTCCCGCAAAGGCGGAGAGAGAAAGCGCCAGCGACGTAAGACCGCTCAGCATTTTTCTGAATTTCATGTAAACTCCTCCAATTCCGTACAAAGTACGCATAATTATCTACAATAATTATAGCATTGTTAATAAGTCAAGTCAATATTTAGCGTATGCACTTTTGAATTATTTTTACGTATTTTTGTATCATTTTAACAAGAAGATTACTTAAAAATTGACCGCCTGTCAGGTGACAGTTTTTTATAGTGCATAACAGAACAGTGAAAAAGTTTAGTACCAATAAGTACTCATTCAAACATTCTCTCCTATAAATGTGGTAAAGTCATTAGTACCAATAGGTTCTAAAAAGCTTACCATTAATAGGAGACAGTATTATGCATTTTCAAAGACTTAAAGATCTCCGTGAAGATATGGACTTGACTCAGGCAAAAATCGCCGAGCTCCTGCATACAAGTCAGACGGTATATTCGCGCTACGAACGCGGATTTCAAACCATTCCCGTTGAACATCTCCTGATACTTGCCGATTTTTACGGAGTTTCCGTTGATTATATCCTCGGCAGGACTAATGTAAAGGAAGTCAGCAGGAATATAAAGAAATAACATTTTATAATGGGGGGATAATATGAACGGCAAGAATACTCACGCAGGCCACAGAGAACGCATAAGGAAGCGTTTTCTCGATTCGGGGCAGGACGGACTTTTCGAACACGAGCTGCTTGAACTGCTGCTGTTCTACGCTCGTCCCGTTGTAAATACCAACGGCATAGCCCATGCACTGACAGATGAATTCGGAAGTCTCGGCAGGGTCATGGCCGCGGACAAGGAGGCTCTTACTGCCGTAAAAGGCGTAGGCGCAGGCGGAGCAACTTTTCTTAAGCTCATGTACGATCTCGGCACGAACTATCTCAGGAGCTCCCACAACACCGAAACTCTTACCACCCGTGAACAGCTCTGCGCCTGCTTTGAAGAGCAGTTCCGCGATACAGCTGCAAAGGTCTGTTCGATACTCTGTCTGAGTTCTCAGGGCGAGCTGCTCAGAACTGTCAATATCCCTATGTCCGACCTTATAAACCGCAGCATCTCGCCAAAGGAGACAGCCGCACTGATACTGAGGAGCAATTCAGCCGCGGTATGTATCGGCATAAATCACGGCGACGGATTACCTATCCCCGATAACAGCGACTACGCCGTAACTCACAGCTTCGGAGAGATACTATCCGCTGTCGGAGTTTCCTTCAGGGACTGTATCATCTTCGGCAGCGGCACCAGCTTTTCCATGCGTGCAAAGGGCACGTTTGCGTTCTGAGCCATGGCAGAAGATACGAAACTCCGCCGCGAACAGCTGCTGAAAAAATATGAGGAAAAGGGCTTTGACGGACTTACAGAGCATGAGCGGCTCGAACTGCTTTTTACATACAGCCGCTGCACTGGACCTGCGGCGCTGGCTGCGGAGCTTCTCGGCGAATACGGCAGCATCAACGCCCTTGCAAATGCCGATCCCGCGCTGCTTATGAAGGACGGAAGGATAAACGAGAGTACGGCAGTTCTGCTGAGACTTATCCCCTGCGTCAGCCGCTCGCTGTACATGGAGCGCTTTGCGGTAAAGACCATAAAGGACGCAGAGTCCGCAAAAAAGTACTTTTCCAGTCATTTTATCGGAGCTGTGGGCGAAAAGCTCATAATAACAGCTGTAAGCAGGAAAATGCGGGTCATCAGCTCAAAGGTGCTCGCCTACGGAACAAACACAAAAGCCGCAGCTTCATACAAGGATATAGCTGATTTTGTAGTAAAAACGGACTGCACGATATTTTTCACGGCTCATAATCATCCAAACGGTTCTTCCATGCCCTCTGACAGCGATATACTCTTTACAAAAAACGTTATCGCGTCCATGACCATGCTCGGAGCAGTCCTTGCAGACCATATCATCGTCGGAGCTTCCGACACGACCTCCTTCCGTGAGCTCGGGATACTCCGCGAAATGTCTGATAAAAACGCAGAAGGCTATCACGTATAGCCATAAAAGCACAAAAGCCATAAGGATGCTCCTTATGGCTTTTTGTTATTATTCTTTTTCCACGCTTTTCGTTCTTGTAAGGCTGTACTCGGTATGTGTGACATTTGACTTTTCGGGCTCGTCCTTATCGGGCAGCTCGGAATGTATCGTCATATGTATATCACTGAAGCCGTCGATCACCTGCTGGAGCCTGAAAACCGTTTCACGCAGTATCTCCAGCTTATTTGACACAAATATGCGTCCTGCGGGAGAATGAGGGTTCGTCTCGAACATGATATACATCAGACTTATAAACTGCTCGGTGGTTTTCGGCGCATCAAGGACACCGTTTATCATTTTGAACTTCATAGTCACCGAACCGTCCTCGGCAATGAACTCAGCCATTTCCGAATTTGACGCATATCTGCCGAATATCTCGATAAATACAGCATTTGTGAACTTAAAAACGAGATAATTCCTGAATTCTTCCATACTTTTATGAAAGAGCTGCTCTGAGAGCGTCTGCTCTGTCGGTCTTTTCCCATGCGACGCCCAGATCCTCACGTCCCATATGACCGTAAGCAGCAAGCTGTCTGTATTGCGGCTTTCTGAGGTCGAGCATTTCGATGATGGCCGTCGGGCGAAGGTCAAACACCTTTGCAACAGCCTCTGAGAGCTTCTCCTCGTCTACCTTGCCTGTGCCGAAGGTATCAACAAGTATGGAAATAGGCTTTGCTACGCCGATAGCGTATGAGAGCTGCACCTCGCACTTGTCCGCAAGACCGGCCGCAACAACGTTCTTTGCGATATAACGTGCGGCATAAGCAGCGCTTCTGTCGACCTTTGTCGGGTCCTTGCCGCTGAATGCTCCGCCGCCGTGGCGTGAATATCCGCCGTAGGTATCAACGATTATCTTACGTCCCGTAAGACCACTGTCACCCTGAGGGCCGCCAACAACGAAACGTCCTGTCGGGTTGATGAAGAGCTTTGTATTGCTGTCCATGAGCTCCTTCGGTATAACAGCCTTGATAACGAACTCCTCGATATCCTTGCGTACCTGATCCAGCGAAACATCAGCAGAATGCTGTGAAGAAACAACGACAGCGTCAACTCTTACGGGCTTGCCGTTGTCGTACTCAACAGTGACCTGAGACTTTCCGTCGGGACGGAGGTAACGGAGAGTACCGTCCTTGCGTACCTCTGTGAGCTTCATGGAAAGCTTGTGAGCAAGCGAGATCGGAAGGGGCATGAGCTCGGGAGTCTCATTGCAGGCAAAACCGAACATTATTCCCTGATCTCCCGCACCGTTTGAAAGTCCGTCTGACTCGCTGTTTTCTTCTCTGTATTCAAAAGCCTCGTTAACACCCATAGCGATATCGGGCGACTGCTCGTCGATAGATGTGAGCACTGCACAGGTATGACCGTCAAAGCCGTACTTGGCTCTGTCGTAGCCGATATCAATAACTACCTGACGGGCTATCTTCGGTATGTCTATTTCAGCTGAGGTGGTTATCTCGCCCATACAGAGCACCATGCCCGTGGTAACACAGGTCTCGCAGGCAACTCTTCCGAGCTTGTCCTGCTCAAGGATAGCGTCAAGAACAGCGTCAGAGATCTGATCGCAGATCTTGTCGGGATGTCCCTCAGTAACCGATTCGGATGTAAAAAAGCATTTACTCATTTTAATATGACCTCCTGATAAATAAAAAAACCTCTCAAACTGAGAGGTCATGGTTACACAACGCCCTCATCTTTCGGATAAAACCGCAGGAATTAGCACCTTCGACGCATTTCGGTCGGGTTGCTGCGGCTTCATCGGTCCTGTTACCTCCGCCGCTCTTGATAAGGTTATGTGTGTATTATACACCATTGTCGGAAATTTGTCAATAGTATATTTCCCATATGCAACACTTTTTTTGACACAAAACAAATGAGCCTCCTTTTCAGGAAGCTCATCTGCCATGATATAGGGATTATTGGGGATTTAATAATTTAATGTTGGGGTAAACATTAAACTACCATGAAAATCAGCCTCGGGATATTCTCCCTCAGCATTTATATTATATCACACATTTATGTATTTTGTGTGAAAAAGCCGAACGAGCAGTAGAGAAAATATTCAACATATTCGAAGTCCGATTGTCTATATTTTACAAGTGATATTATTATAATCCACCGGTTTTAAACTTGTAGTATTTTTTTGTAATCGGATTAACGCCAGTTATTTACATTTTCCGACTTTACAGTACCCTATTTCAGGTTCACAGGAACGCCGAATTATTGCTGCTTTTTCACATCACTGATCTTGAACCAGAAGGTAGAGCCCTTGCCGATAGTGCTCCTTACTCCGTAGTCGTAGTTATGCAGTTTGAGCACAGCCTTTACGATGGAAAGGCCGAGACCTGTACCTACTACCTCGCGCTTGTGATTTTCCGAGCGGTAATACTTGTCAAAGATAAGCTTTATCTTATCCTTGTCAATACCGTCGCCCGTATCCTCGACTTCCACAAGAACTCCGTCGTCTGTATTGATCTGACGCACGAATACCTGCTTATCGTCACCTGTGTAGTTTATTGCGTTATTGATAAGGTTGTATATTACCTGTTCTATCTTGACGGTATCGCAGTATACTGTCCTCTCCTCGTCGGGAGTAAAATGTATGGTATAGCCGTTCTTCTCGGAAAGTCCCTTGAAGCGTTCGATTATCTCGCTCAGCTTGCCGCGTATGCCGAATTCGGACGGAGTAAGCTTCTGCCTTCCGCTCTCAAGCTTGGACAGGTCGAGCATATCGTTTACGAGCAGTGCAAGACGATCGGTCTCACTGATGATTATTTCAAGATGCTCGTTCCTCTTAACGGGATTATCCCCCGAAAGATCGCGTATCATTTCCGCATAGGCTTTCAGCATGGTCAGCGGGGTCCTCAGGTCGTGGGAAACATTTGCTATGAGGTCTCTCTGCATCATATCCACCTTTGAAAGCTCTTTTTCCGCATAGGTCAGCGTGTCCGCCAGCTTTTTCGCCTCGAGATAGCCTCGTCCGTCAAATTTCGTCGTAAAGTCGCCCTTCGCAAGTCTTTCGGCAGACTTTGTTATCCTGTCGATAGGCGCAGAGATGCGGTTTGAAAGGTAAAGCGATATAATGAAAGCAAAAGCGATAAGTATCACTGTTATCGTCATGAGCTGACGCTTTATGACATCTACCGTCGCACCCACGGGAACAAGTCCGAGGTTGATGAGCAGATAGCCGTCGGGATAAGCTCCGTCTCCCAGTGTACAGCCGTAGATCAGTATATTCTGAAATCTGTAGCTTATCACATGGCCCTCCGCACTGTCTATACTGTCAGCAAGGATGCGTCTTTTGTCGTTGGGATTATGGATAAGGCAGTCATTAAAAATATGTTTTTTTGCCACTTCCCTGCTGTACTTGTCAACCACAAGCACGCACAGATCCTCTTTCACAGCCGTCTCTTCCACTATATCCGCAAGCTTTTTACTCTGCTCGTCATCAAGGACTATTTCCATTGCGTTGCTGTATTTTTCAGACCTGTCGATCTCGTTGTATACGTCTGCTATAGCTATCATGCTTTTTGCGGCAGAACGCACTCTCATGTCCTCATAAAATCTTTCGAGGAAGAATATAAGGAATATCCACAGCAGGGCGAATACCACCACAGTAAACATTATAAAGTACAGCCATATCTTGACTTTAAGGGATATCTTGCTGTTGGCATGTCTGAAATGTTTAATCGGCTTCAAATTTATATCCCATTCCTCTCAGCGTAACGATGAATTTTCGATACTCTCCGAGACTGTTTCTCAGCATTTTAATATGTGTATCCACCGTTCTGTCATCACCGAAAAAGTCGTAGCCCCATACTTCTTCAAGGAGCTTGTCCCTTGAAAGAGCGATATTCTTGTTTTTAACGAGATAAAACAGCAGATCGTACTCCTTTGGGGTCATTGAAGCCTTTACGCCGTTGACATAGACCTCTCGTCCCGCTATATCAACTTCAAGGCCCTCAAATGCGAATTTGTCGGGAGCGACTGTCTCTTCCTGACGGGTATTTCTTTTCATTACGACCTTGACTCTTGCCATAAGCTCCTTTGGTGAAAAGGGCTTTACAACGTAATCGTCGATGCCGATCTCAAAGCCGAAGAGCTTGTCATACTCCTCGCCCCTTGCAGAAAGCATGATGACGGGGATATTCTTAGTCTTATGTATCTCCTTGCAGGCCGAATATCCGTCGAGTCTTGGCATCATTACGTCCATTATGATTAGGTCGTAATCGTTATCGTGGCAGAGGTTCACCGCTTCCATGCCGTTTTCGGCTTCAGTTACCTCATAGCCCTCGAATTCGGCATATTCACGCACTACCTTTCTGATATTCATTTCGTCGTCAACAACAAGAATATGTGCCATATATTACCTCCATAGTGTTGTATTTTAAGTATCCGATGTCAAAAACATACAAATACACAGCTTCTGCTGTTCTCCGTTTATATTATAACATTATATTTGACAAAAGTGTATATTACGTGAAATTTTCTTGTAAATTTCCGTCAATTTTATCAAATTTGTTAGAGGAGTTAAATTTATAATTGACTTTTTCGGTCATTATTGCTATAATGTATATGGGTAATCATGTTTGAAGGGAGGCAGTGCCTGATGAACAACGGATCTGATAATACCAAAAACGGAAAGAAAAATAAAGTAAAAAGAGTATCAAGCAGCTTTAACCCACTTGCAGCAGCCGTAATAATCGTAGTCGCAAGCGCACTTGTGATAGGCTACTGCATTTTAAACCCCGAGTATGCCAAATCAACTCTTATCATATATATTTGCACAATGGTCTGTGCAACTCTGATCCTTGCCATATCGGGCTGGATTTATAAAAACAGAAAGACCTCGCTGGACGTCAGCGATGTAATAAAGATAACAGAGAACCTCAACACCGAAATGATAATCTGGTCGGATGATTTCTCTTTCGTTTATATAAACAGGAAGCTCCGCGAGCTTCTCGGCATAAGTGCCGACTATTCGGACAAAAAGGAAGGCGTATGGGCTGCCTTCGGCATAAATACCCCAGATTCAACCGCACTGGAAAGGATAGTGGGAAGCAACTCCTACGAATCCACTTTCCGCAATCCCAGCGGCTCTCTAATCTCCATAGCATGGAGCACATCAAAGGTAAAGAAATACAAGAAACGCGATGTTTATCTCAGCACAGGCTTCAACCTCACAGAGCTCAAGAAAATGAGGCTGAACCTTGCAAATGCCAACGACTTCTTCCACTCTTCAATGGAGCTTGCCGAGATAGGCCTTATAATGAGCACCGACAGAAGAGTTTTCCGTGCATCTCCCGAGCTTTCACATATGCTGGGACTTAAAAACAGCTCGATAAACGTAAACGAGCTGCGCTCCATAATCCACCCCAACGACAGGCTCCAGTTTGACGGAGCTATCCGCAGCAAGGACATAACAGCCTCCAAAAATCTCGAAATGAGGCTCAAGAGCGCCGACGGCTCTTACCGCTGGTACTCCTTCCGCCTTAAGTCCATAATAGGTACGGGAAATACCGCTCCCCTCTTCGGCGGAGCCGTTATCGACGTTACCCAGAAGCACGAAAAGGACATCCTTATCGAGCGCCTCGCCTACATGGACGATGTTACGGAGATCGCAAACCGCAACAAGCTGGTTGTTACAGGTCAGGAAATATACGACTCATGTAAGATACTGGACTATTCGTTCTGGATAATAGTCCTCGATATCGACCGCTTCCACATCATCAACGACACCTGCGGCTATACCAACGGCAACTTCGTGCTCAAGAACTTTGCCCATATCCTGTATAAATATGTAACTCCCGGCGGTCTCGCAGCAAGAATAAGCGGCGATAACTTCGCACTTCTCCTCAGAGACTACGGCGACGAGGAAATGCCAACAAGAACAGTAAAGGCTATACAGGAGGACTTCACAAGGCTTGCCGTTGACGATTTTGCTTCAATAAGCCTTACCTGCTCGGCAGGCTACTCAAAAATGCCCGAGGACGGCGGTTCGTTCCTTGAAGTCATGGAGCACGCCGAATTCGCACTTAAATCCAACGCAGGCATTCAGGGCAGCATTTGCGGCTATGAGCCGAGTATGCACGATTCCATCATAGGAAACACCGAGCTTGAAAAGGCTCTTGCACTTGCTATAGACAATAACGAATTACAGCTCTACTATCAGCCGAAGATCGACCTTTCATCAGGAAAGATCATGGGCGTTGAAGCTCTTATCCGCTGGATAAAGCCCGACGGAACGGTAATTACTCCCGATTCATTCGTGCCTATTGCCGAGAGCTCGCACCTCATCGGCAGAATAAGCGAATTCGTACTCAACGAGGGCTGCCGTCAGAACAAGCTGTGGCAGAAAATGGGCTATTCGCCTATAGTTATGTCCATAAACTTCGCCTCCTCGGATTTCTATCAGACAGACCTTAAAGAAAAGGTATTTGAAGCTCTTGCGCGTTCGGCTCTCGATCCCCAGTGGCTCGAGGTAGAGCTCACCGAAAGCCTCGCCCTCAGCGATATCGACTTCGCAGTGGATCAGATGAACAAGATACGCGATCTCGGTGTAAAGCTTGCAATGGACGACTTTGGAAAGGGCTATTCGTCACTGAGCTACCTGCAGGTCCTTCCTATCACACTTCTTAAACTGGACCGCTCCTTCATAACCGATATCGAGCACGACAATATCGCCTACGAGATAGTTTCGGCAGTAATACGCATCGCCAAATCAAAGAAGATAGAAACTATTGCAGAGGGTATCGAGAACAATGTTCAGGAATCCATACTGCGCATGGCAGGATGTGATTACGGTCAGGGCTACCTCTACGGTCAGCCTATGCCACCCGAGAAGATACTCGATTTCTTCGAGCAGAACGAAAAGCGCGATATGAAGCGATAAAACATAACTCTATCACAGGGAGGTCAAGATCATGAAAAGAAGAATAGGTATCCTTACGAGCGGCGGCGACTGTCCTGGTCTCAACGCGACCATAAGAGGAGTCGCAAAAGCCTGCTATGAGCGCTTCGGCGAGGAAAATGTGGATATAGTCGGCATTTCCAACGGATATTACGGACTTATCAATAATCTGTGCAAGGATATGTCACCCTCCTCATTTTCGGGCATACTCACTCAGGGCGGAACTATTTTCGGCACAAAGCGCCAGCCCTTCAAGATGATGCAGGTCATCGGCGAGGACAATATCGACAAGGTAAAGAACATGAAGGAGACCTACAAGAAGCAGAAGCTGGACTGTCTCCTCACCCTTGGCGGAAACGGCACCCACAAGACCTCTAAGCTCCTTGCAGACGAGGGACTCAACATTATCGGACTTCCTAAGACCATTGACAATGATATATACGGCACAGACGTTACTTTCGGCTTCCATACGGCAGTTGACATAGCAACGGACGTGCTTGACAGGCTCCACACAACAGCTGCGAGCCATTCCCGTGTGCTTCTCTGTGAGATAATGGGAAACAAGGCAGGCTGGCTCACACTCAACGCAGGCATCGCAGGCGGAGCCGATGTTATTATAATCCCCGAGATACCCTATGATATCGACAAGATATGCGACGCTGTAATGGCACGAAGCGCTAACGGAAAGACCTTTTCCATAGTTGCTGTTGCAGAGGGAGCTTACGACATCAACGAAGCTCAGATGAAGAAAAAGGAACGCGCAAAAAAGCGTGCGGAAGCAGGTATCCTTACCGCCACGAGCCGCATTGCAGCTCAGATACAGTCAAATACGGGACTTGAAGCCCGCGTATGCGTCCCTGGACATATGCTCAGAGGCGGTGCGCCGAGCGCTTATGACCGCGTACTTTCCACACAGTTCGGAGTCCATGCGGCTTACCTCATAGCAAAGGAGCGCTACGGAAGAACGGTTGCAAAGATAGGCAACAAGATAACCTCCAACAAGCTTGAGGATATTGCAGGCAAGACAAAGTTTGTGGATGTTGAGAATCATCTCGTCATAGCTGCCCGCGATATCGGAGTTTCCTTCGGAGACTGAAAATGCAGTATTATTGCCCCGAAACAGCTGAAAAAGCTGTTTCGGGCTTTTTACTTACAGTCCGCAGCAAACTGCCTCGTGCCATATTGCTTCCCGTATCATATACAATAGTTAATATATATATAATAAATTGATATGATAAGGATATGTCCCTGTAATCCGACGATCCGCTCTTGCAAGCAATTGTTAAAACATTAAAATATCCTGTTTTTTATAAAAAACTATTCCCAAATCCTATTAAGTGTGATATAATAATTATATATATGTTCAGGAGGTATTACAAATGAAAGAAATGGAACTTTACAGCCTTTGGTGTGAAAACGCCAAGGAAGATCCCGATCTTAAAGCTGAACTTGAGGGGATAAAGGACGATAAAGACGGGATAAGCGATAGATTTTACCGCGATCTTGAATTCGGTACCGGCGGACTCAGAGGAGTCATAGGCGCAGGAAGCAACCGCATGAACATCTACACAGTAAGACGTGCTACACAGGGCTTTGCAGACTATCTCAACCAGGAGTACAAAAACCCCAGCGTTGCTATCTCTTACGACAGCCGTATAAAGAGCGATGTTTTCTCAAAGGCTGCTGCCGAGGTGCTTGCCGCAAACGGCATAAAGGTGCATATATACAAGGAGCTTATGCCTACTCCCTGCCTTTCATGGGCTGTAAGAGCACTTAAGTGCCAGGGCGGTATCATGGTAACTGCCAGCCATAACCCTGCCAAGTACAACGGCTATAAGGTATACGGTGAGGACGGCTGCCAGATCACTCTAAGAGGAGCCGAGATAATACTCGAAAAGATCAATTCACTTGATATGTTTAAAGACGTAAAGAAGTCAGACTTCGATGCGGAGCTGAAAAAGGGCACTATCTCCTACATCAGCGACGATATAAAGGAAGCTTTCTATGAGCGTGTGCTTGCCGAGGGCATAAACACCGATCTCTGCGCTTCAAGCGGGCTCAAGGTGGTCTACACTCCGCTCAACGGCACAGGCAACAAGCCTGTACGCGAGATACTCAAGCGTATCGGTATTACAGACGTTACAGTTGTCAAGGAACAGGAAGAGCCCGACGGCAACTTCACTACCTGCCCGTATCCGAACCCCGAGATACGCGAGGCTTTACAGGTAGGTCTCAGCTACTGTGAAAAGGTAAAGCCCGATCTTCTCCTTGCTACAGACCCCGACTGCGACCGTGTGGGTATAGCAGTCCCCGACGGAAAGGGCGGCTATGCTCTGTTCTCGGGAAACGAAGTGGGAGCTATGCTTCTTGAATATATCTGCGAACAGCGCATAAGAAAGGGCACAATGCCAAAGGATCCTATAGCAGTAAAGACTATAGTTACCACAGACATCGTAAACCTCATCGGCAAGGAGTACGGCGTCAAGATAATCGACGTTCTCACAGGCTTCAAGTTCATCGGCGAGCAGATAGGCTTCCTTGAAGCAAAAGGTGAAGAAAACCGCTATATATTCGGATTTGAGGAGAGCTACGGCTATCTTTCGGGCGGCTATGTAAGAGACAAGGACGCAGTTGACGCTTCCATGCTTATCTGCGAAATGGCTGCATACTACCGCACAAAGGGCATATCTCTCATTCAGGCACGTGAAAATATGTACAAGAAGTACGGAATGTTCCTTCAGACACTCTACAGCTTCGAGTTTGACGGTGAGAGCGGCATGAAGCACATGGAAGAGATCATGGCTGAGCTCCGCAAAAATCCTCCCGCAGTCATCGGCGGCCTCAAGGTCGAGCGCTTCGAGGACTACAAGGCAAGCACTTCAAAGGACATCGCTACAGGAAAGGTAAGCGAGCTTACACTTCCCAAGTCAAATGTTCTGGCGTTCTATCTGGAGAACAACTGCAAGGCTATAGTTCGTCCGTCGGGTACAGAGCCTAAGATAAAGACGTATCTCACCGCGAAGGCTCCCACACGCGGGGAAGCAGAGGCTATCGAGAAAAAGATATACGCAGACTTCACTCAGAGCATGAAATAAAAAATCAGCGGGCGGACTTCTGTTCGCCCCCTTTCCTTGTGGAATAAAGGCAGACCTTTCCACTGATCATATGACAAAAATCGACAAGGAGTGCAAGCTAAAAAATGGCTACCCCAAAAACAAAAGCAACTGAAAAAAAATTTATATTCAAGGATCACGGCAGCAAGACCGCATTTCTGATCGGAGCCATACTCGGCGCTGTAACATTCATCGTGATATTCGGCGCTTCCATGATATCCCCTTCCAACACAAACTGGCTGTTCGCCTACACCAGTGACGCCACACAGCATCACCTCGGCTGGGTATTCTTCAGGAACAGCCCGTGGACCTTCCCCATCGGCCTCACCGAAGGGCTTACCTGCGACGGCGCAGTTTCATGTATGTACTCGGATTCTATCCCTCTTTTCGGATTGATATTCAAGATACTCTCCCCCCTTCTCCCCGAGACCTTCCAGTATATCGGTCTGTGGGCAGTTATATGCTTCGCCCTCAACGGAGGCTTCGGAGCCGCTCTGCTCTACAGGATCAAACCCGATCTTGTATTCACATCTATCGGATCGCTGTTCTATTCAGCCTTTCCGCCGACCATACACCGCATCGCCCACCACAACTCTCTCGGCGCAATATGGCTTTTCATCATTGCAATGATACTCTGTCTCGACCATAAAAAGGAGTACAAGCACAAGTTCACGCCCATGATTCTCTGGAGCGTTGACTGTATGCTCGCAGTTCTCATACATACCTATTTCGTTCCAATGGTGTTCATGGTCATGATGGAATACGTGATACTCGTCGTATACAGGGACAAGAACTTCAAAAAGGCAGTCGCCGTATTCTGTTCTTCTGTCGCTTCGACTCTGCTGACCTTGTTCTTTATAGGAGCCTTCTACGGAAACGGCGGCTATATCGACGGCGGCTTCGGCGGATACTCTTCAAACCTCAACACATTCTTCAACAGCTTCGGACTTTCAAAGTTTCTCCGCCCGCTCAACAGCTTTGACGGACAGGGTGAGGGCTTCGGATATCTCGGTCTCGGCATGATAGTATGTGTTATCATCGCATTTATCATCCTTCTCGGTATTATCGAAAAAAAGGACGGCAGCTTCATAAAGACTGCCCGCGGACTGCTTAAAAAGTACAAAGTCGAGTTCTGGGCATTTGCCGTAGTATTCGCAGTAAGCTTCTGCTGGGCTGTCAGCAACAGGATAACCCTAAACGGAAGGGTCCTCCTTGAGATACCCATGCCCCGTCTTGTAAGAGGATGCTTCAGTGTATTCCGCTGTTCGGGACGTTTCATATGGGTCCCGGGCGTCCTTGTCATGACATCAGCTATGGCACTCGTCTCAAAGCTCACAAGAAAGACCGCAGTAATTGCAGTTGCCCTGTGCTTCCTCATTCAGGGGCTGGATATCCGTGACTGGTGCAGGTCGCTCCATAACCAGTACGGCCATAAGCCTGCTTATGAATATGCTCTTAAAGACGAGAAGTGGGAGGAACTTACAAAGGATACAAAAGAAGTGATCTTTCTGCCAATGAAGGACGCTTACGGTCTGTATATGCAGATGTATTTCGATTTTGCACAGATGGCGGCTAAAAAGCACATGGGTCTGAGCAGCTTCTACCTTGCACGTATGGACCTTGCCTCTGTCAGGGACTACGCACAGGAGCAGTACGATCAGCTCAAGGCAGGAAACGGAAGGAAAGATGTCCTCTACGTATTCTTTGACAAAGAGGACGCTGTTGAGGAAACTGAAAATACAAAGGTCTATGAGATCGACGGCTATACTGTCGCTAAAGTTAAATAAAAATAATATTTGTATTTGCTATTGACAAAACTGTTATAAAGTGATAAAATTAATTACTGTAATGTATATTCGGCACTACTGTCTAAAGGAACTGATGGGCTGCTCGATTTGCAAAATAAATCGAAAGAGGTGACAATCGTGAAAGAGGGAATCCATCCTGAGTTCAAGAAGACCACAATTACCTGCCACTGCGGTAACGTGATCGAGACTATGTCTACAAAGGAAAACATCAAGGTTGAAATCTGCTCCAAGTGCCATCCGTTCTATACTGGTAAGCAGAAGCTTGTTGATACAGGCGGACGTGTTGACAGATTCAAGAAGCGTTTCAATATGGACAAGTAAGTCACAAGCCCCGTCATTGACGGGGCTTTTCGTCAATAAGGTTAATTTATTATGAACTATTTCACTATTTCCGCAAACGCAAAGGCTTCATTCATAGAAAAGCGCTCGGAGTTCATAGGCTATATCGCTCCCGTAAAGACCAATGACGAGGCGGTAGCCTTTATAAATTCGGTAAAAGCCGAGCACCGCAAGGCAAAGCACAATGTATATGCATATATACTCCGCGAGGACAATATTTCCAGATATTCCGACGACGGCGAGCCTCAGGGAACTGCGGGAGTACCCGTTCTTGACGTGCTGCAAAAGCGCGGCCTCACGGATGTCTGTGTGGTAGTAACGCGGTATTTCGGCGGCATACTTTTAGGAGGCGGCGGACTTGTCCGCGCATATTCCCATGCGGCTTCCCTTGCCTGTGACGAAGCCCATATAATGAATATGTGCCTTTGTCACCGACTGAAAATAACCGCAGATTACGGCCTTTACGGAAAGATATCATATCTTCTGCCGAATTTCGACACTATCACGGTCAATTCCGACTTCGGAAGCGATGTGACTCTTGAGATACTGGTACTCTCCGAAAAACTGGAGGCTCTGAAAAACGAGCTTACCGAAGCCACAAACGGTTCTGTCGGTATCACTGACTGCGGAGAGCTTTTTGAGGATTTTTCCTCCGTAAAAAAAATTTCGGGATAAAAAAAGGGTTTTTTGTCTCAGGATAGTATAAGTATATAGACACATTTTCAGGAGCATATCCTGAGCATTTTCCATGTTAGGGGGAGTATCGTATGACAGTACGCGAACAGATAGAGATAAGCGAAGCAGGTATTCTTAACAAATTCGCCTGCGCCAGCGTTGATACGCAGAAAACAGAGCGCCAGCGCTATGAGGACAAGTGCCCTTACAGGACAGAGTTCCAGCGCGACCGCGACCGCATACTCCACTGCAACTCATTCCGCAGACTGAAGCGTAAGACGCAGGTGTTCCTTTCCCCTGTGGGCGACCACTACAGGACAAGGCTAACCCATACCCTTGAGGTCTCGCAGATAGCAAGGACCATCGCAAGAGGTATGCGTCTGAATGAGGATCTTACCGAAGCTATAGCCCTTGGTCACGATCTCGGTCACTCCCCTTTCGGACACTGCGGCGAAAGGACTCTTGACGAGATATGCCCTCACGGCTTCAAGCACTACGAGCAGAGTCTGCGAGTCGTTGATGTCCTTGAGAAAAAAGGTCAGGGGCTCAACCTTACATACGCTGTCCGTAACGGCATACTCTGCCATACAAATATGATAGCAGACACCAGAGAAGGCAATATCGTCCGACTGGCAGATACTATCGCGTACATAAACCACGATATCGAGGACTCTATCCGCGCAGGCATACTCGATCCCAACGAGCTTCCCCGCGACTGCGTGGTAACACTCGGAAATACAAAGACAAAGAGGATAACTACTCTCATAGCCTCAGTTATAGAACACGGAGCAGTCGATATAGACTTTGCCCCCGAGATACGAAAAGCCCACGATGACCTTAAAGCGTTCATGTTTGAAAAGGTCTACACAAATCCTACCGCAAAGCAGGAGGAGGGCAAGGCTGAAAGGCTCATACGCAAGCTTTATGCATATTTCATCGAGAACAGCAAAAAGCTCCCCGATGAATATCGCAGTATAATGAAGGATTCAGACGCAGACAGAGCTGTCTGCGATTACATCTCGGGAATGAGCGACGAATACGCAGTCGGTCTTTATACCGAGCTTTTCGTGCCGAAATTCTGGAAGTGAGGAGATAAAATGCCTCAGAATGACGAATTTCTCTATAATCTTCGCAATGCCAACCCTATAGAGACAGTCATGGGCGGCTATGTGAACCTCATACGGCGAGGGCGAAATTATGTATGCTCCTGTCCTTTCCACTCGGAAAAGACGCCATCCTGCACCATTTTTACCGATACTCAGAGCTTTTACTGCTTTGGCTGCGGTGCAGGCGGAGATGTGATAACCTTTGTCATGAAGGCTGAAAACCTTGATTTTTCAGAAGCTGTAAAGCTTCTTGCACAGCGCTCGGGTATGGAAGTTCCCGAGTACGGCAATAAGGACAGCGGATACGCAAAGCGCAAAACGCGCATATACGAAATGAACCGCATCGCCGCAAATCACTTCTATACAAACCTTTTCAAAGGTCCCGACAAAACAGGACTTCAATACTTTGCAAACAGAAAGCTGACACCGCAGACTATAAAAAAGTACGGCCTCGGGTATGCTCCCGATTCATGGAGCGATCTGACAGACCTGCTGCGCTCAAAGGGCTATACCGACGAGGAGATAGCCGATGCATGGCTGGGAGGTCAGAAAAACGGACGCACCTTTGATATGTTCAGAAAAAGGGTGATGTTCCCGATAATAGATCTGCGCGGCAATATAATCGGCTTCGGCGGACGAGTTCTTGACGACTCACAGCCGAAATACCTCAACACAGGAAAAACTCCCGTATTTGACAAGGGCTCCAACCTGTTCTCAATGAACTTCGCAAAGAATTCAAATGCCAAAAGGCTGATACTCTGCGAGGGATATATGGACGTTATCGCCGTAAATCAGGCGGGCTTCGAGAATGTGGTCGCCACCCTCGGAACTGCCATAACTCCCGATCAGGCAAGGCTCATAAGCCATTATGCCGAGGAAGTTGTAGTTGCCTATGACAGCGACGGCGCAGGACAAAAGGCTACACAGAAAGCTATCAATCACTTTGCGGACGTGGGACTCCGCACAAAGATACTTCATATGGAAGGCGCGAAGGACCCCGATGAGTATATCAAAAAGTTCGGACGCGACCGCTTCCGTATGCTTATAGACGACTCAAACGATGCAAATGATTTCATGCTGGACAAGTGCGAGGACGGTCTTGACCTGTCCACGGAGATAGGCCGTGTAGAGCTGCTGAAACGCACCTCAAAGGTACTTGCGGGAATAGAATCGCCGCTGGAGCGTGAGGTCTACATATCCCGCACGTCAAAGAAGTGCGATATCCCCGTGCAGGTACTTAAAACACATATCGACAGTATGCTCGAAAAGAACAGCCGAAGCGCTAAAAAGAACGAATGGCGCACCATAAAGGCCAAAACTGCCTACATACGCGACGATATCAACCCCGATGCAGTTTCCAACAAAAAGGAAGCCCGCGCCGAGGAGACCATAATCAGCTATCTGCTCAAACGTCCCCAGGAATATGAAGAAATAGAAAGGATAGCTCCTCCCGAATGCTTTGTGACCGCTTTCAATAAAAAAGTCTACAAGGCACTTCTGGAAAGAACGAAAAATTCCGAGAAATTTTCGATTTCCCTGCTCTCCGATGAATTTTCCACGGAAGAAACGGGAAGAATAAGCGGAATAGCCGCAAAAAAACGCGAAGTCGCCGTTACTCTCGACGTAGTGGCAGACTGCGCGGAGGTACTGAAAAAAAGTACGCCAAGATCGGACGGAGAACTCAGCGATGATGAGCTTCTGGAGCTCTTCCGTTCCAAAAACAAATAGGAGGATAAATAAAATGGAAAAGAAAAATACCATCGAAGCCCTGATGGAACAGGGAAAGGCCAACGGCAGGCTCACCACAAAGGAGATCACCGACGCGCTGGAGGAGCTTGATTTCAACGTTGATCAGATCGACACCTTCTATGAAAACTGCGAAAACCTCAATATCGAGATCGTTGAGGATATGAACCTCGACGCAGACCTGAAAATAGGCCTTGACTCAAACCTTACCGACGACCTTGAAATGGCTCTTTCAACAGAGGGCATCGCTATCGACGACCCTGTAAAGATATACCTCAAGGAGATAGGACGAGTTCCTCTTCTTACCACAGAGGAAGAGATAGAGCTTGCACAGAGAATGGCAAAGGGCGATCCGTATGCTAAAAAGAGACTTTCCGAAGCCAATCTCCGTCTTGTTGTTTCGATCGCAAAAAAATACGTAGGAAGAGGTATGCAGTTCCTTGACCTTATCCAGGAAGGCAACCTCGGTCTCATAAAGGCTGTTGAAAAGTTCGATTATACCAAGGGCTTCAAGTTCTCCACATACGCAACATGGTGGATAAGACAGGCTATAACCCGTGCTATCGCAGATCAGGCAAGAACTATCCGTATACCTGTCCATATGGTGGAGACAATCACAAAGGTCAAGAAGGTATCGAGCCAGCTTCTCCACGAGAACGGTCATGACCCGAGCCCCGAGGAGATCGCAGAAAAACTCAATATGCCCGTTGACAAGGTACGTGAGATAATGCGTGTGGCTCAGGATCCTGTATCCCTTGAAACTCCTATCGGTGAAGAGGAGGACAGCCACCTCGGTGACTTTATCCCCGATGATGATGCTCCCGCACCTGCCGAAGCAGCTTCACATACTCTTCTTAAGGAGCAGCTCAACGAAGTACTTTCAACCCTTACAGACCGTGAAGCAAAGGTCCTGAAGCTCCGTTTCGGCCTTGAGGACGGAAAGTCACGCACTCTCGAAGAGGTCGGTCAGCGCTTCGACGTTACACGTGAGCGTATCCGCCAGATAGAGGCAAAAGCACTCAGAAAGCTCCGCCACCCCAGCAGAAGCAAAAAGGTCAAGGACTTCCTTGACTGATACCTACATAAGTATTTCCCGAAGCCGCCGTTTTTGGCGGCTTTTTTATTGACATTCACGCCCTTATGTAGTATAATAAAATTGTATAAATGCACGTTATTACGGTCTCCTGCTGACCGTTAAACGCAGGTACGAAACGGAGCCGCTTTCCTCTGTTCAGAGCAGCTCCCTCGGTATAAGGAGAATTATGGGTATATTTGATTTCAGCAAAACTCCTCCCGCGCTAAGTCATGACTGGCAAGTATTTCAGCAGTTTGTCGGCAATATAGGAGCGTTTACCTATATCGCAAAGGAAAAAACCGCTTATCTTGATGCTGTCGCCTGCCACATTCTCGGCTGCCCGAGCGAAAAGATCAACGAATTTGAGTTTTTCGACCTTCTTGAAAAGATATCGAAAAACCCTGTAGAGGGACAGAAGCATATCTACAAATTCACGGACGGGAATACCTCACGCTTCGTGAAAATGAACGTATACGAGAGCAGCGACGTGTGGCTCGGATTTATACAGGACTTTACACGCCAGATCTCGGATATCAGCGACCGTCAGGCGTATGTGGAGTATGATCCTGTCACCCGTCTGCCGTCCTTCCCTTCATTTTCACAGAAGATAAAAAAGATACTTCCCGACGTTCAGCAAGCCTGCCTTGCCACTATTTTCATCAACGGCATAGACAAGCTCGGCTCGTATCTTACTGTGGACAATACCAACAGCTGTATCACATCCGTTGCGGAAGCTCTGAAAAGTTTTGAGAGCGACACTATCATAATCGGCTCAAAGTCAAATTATGAGATATGCGTATTCTTCTGCGACTGCGACAAGATGAGCATATACAATATCCTCAACAGCATGGGCGAGGCTGTGCAGAACTGCACTCTTACCGATGACTTCGGAGAGATAATAGATATTTCCGACAAGAGCCGCATAAGCCTGTCCATAGGCTGCGCGTCCTATCCCGAGGAAGCCTCGGACTTCAATATGCTGGTGAACTACTCAGAATTCGCTCTCTTTGAAGCAAGAACGGACAAGCGCTCGGTGATAAACTGGTACTCCGAGGAGAACTACATACGCGAAAAGGACTCATACCGCAATGCTCAGACCTTCTCCCGCATAGTTCAGGAAAATCTCCTCACCTATCATCTCCAGCCTATAGTTGAGACACAGACTGGCGAGATAGTCGGTTACGAAGCCCTTATGCGTACTATAGGGGACATAAAAATGGCTCCTACACAGATACTGAAAATAGGCGCTGCTCAGAACGATCTTTACTCTATCGAGAAGCTCACTTTCTTCAACACCCTGAAGCTTCTCAGCGATAACCAGCAGATATTCGACAAGCGCAAGCTCTTTATCAACTGCCTGCCAAGCCATCTTCTCACCGATGAGGACTTCAACGAGCTCTACCTCACATACGGAGAGCTCCTCGAAAAGACCGTAATCGAGATCGTGGAGGAATCGGCTGCTTCGGATCAGAATATAGAAACACTGAAAAAGCGCTGCGGATTTGCTCATGCAACTCTCGCTATCGACGACTACGGCGCAGGCTACTCAAATACATCGAACCTGCTGCACTATTCCCCCGATTTCATAAAGATAGACCGATCGCTCATCAGCGATATCCACAACGACCTCAAAAAGCAGCAGCTCGTTACGTCTATCATCGAGTTCTGCCACGAAAATCAGCTGCAATCCCTTGCTGAGGGAGTTGAGACCGTGCAGGAGCTCAAGACCGTAATAAGACTGGGAGTGGACCTCGTTCAGGGCTATTATACCTCAAAGCCCAAGCCACTTTTCCTGAACAGTATATCATCCGATATCAAGGACGAGATAATCAAGACAAATCTTGAGACACGCCCCGACGGTGTAAAGAAGATATACGCAGCTCAGAACGATACAGAGCTTGATCTTCTCAAGCTCGCACTTGAAAAATACACCGATATCCATGTTTATCAGAGTAAACTCACTATCGTGGGCGATCCTGATAAACAGGTCAAAATGAATATTGCCATCATGGATAACCACAGCTGTGAGCTGACGCTTAAAAATGTAAATATGATAAGCGGAAACAGCAAGCCTACTATCACAGTCGGCGAATATGCCCGTCTTGTGCTTAACGTTGTCAAGAACAACAAGCTCAGCTATTCGGGTATCTATGTGCCTATGGGCTCGCAGTTCGAGCTGGGCGGCAAGGGCAACCTCACTATAGACTGCTACGCATCTGAGGGCATCGGTATCGGAAACGACTACGATCACGGCTACGGAGATATCACTATCGACTTCGGCGGCACTCTCGAGATCATATCCAACAGCGTTGAAGCCCTTTGTATCGGCGGCGGTCAGAACGACGACGGCTCGGATATAAACCTCCGCTCGGGCAAGATAAAGATATATATGTACTCACATAACGGTCTTGCTATCGGCAGCTTCAACGGCGACGCAAATATCGACATCGGTGAGAACTGCTCGCTTGATATCACCATATCGGGTATCAAGGTAACAGGTATCGGAAGCTGCAAGGGCATTTCCACTATAAGCTCAGACGCTGATATAGTTATGTCCTGTACGGGCGCCCAGGCTGTGGGTATCGGCGTTCTTGAGGACGGCGAGGGCAGCATCTACATAAAACAGGGCAAGATAAGCATGAAGATGCGCTGCGCCAAGCACTCCTGCATAGGCGCTATGAAGGGCAATATCAATACCAAGATAAAGAATGCCTTCATCAGTATAGACTCCGAGGGCGACGAGGTAACAGGTATCGGCGACGCTCTTGGCACAGGAAACGTCACTATCATCGACTCGGAAGTATCCATGACCGTTAATGCGGGTAATCCCAAGGATATAGGTACAGCTACAGGCGATGTGCAGATACAGAACTCAAACGTCACTTCGCTTGTCAACAATAAGCGTACTACCTACGCTAATAATTAATATGTCATTTCAGGTCTGCCATAACGGCTGACCGAATATAAAATAAGTTAATTCTCCCCGCCTCAAACGGCGGGGAAACATATGAGAAAGGTAAGAAATAAATATGAAGCTTGGCATGGTTGGTCTGCCCAATGTGGGCAAAAGCACTCTTTTCAACGCACTTACGAACGCAGGTGCCGAATCCGCAAACTACCCCTTCTGCACTATCGAGAAAAACGTGGGTATCGTCTCAGTTCCCGATGAAAGACTCGATAAGCTTGCAGAAATGTACGAACCCGATAAGTTCACTCCCGCAACTCTCGAATTCGTGGACATCGCAGGTCTCGTAAAGGGAGCCTCCAAGGGCGAGGGCCTCGGAAACAAGTTCCTTGCGGATATCCGCGAGGTTGACGCTATCGTTCACGTTGTAAGATGCTTTGAGGACCCCAATATCATCCACGTTGACGGAAGCATCAATCCTCTCCGCGACATCGAAACTATCAATCTTGAGCTTATATTCTCGGATATAGAAATGGTTGAAAGACGTATCGACCGCGCTAAAAAGGCTGCAAAGGGCGATAAGAAGTACCTTGCTGAGGCAGAGTTCCTTGAAAGATTAAAGGCTCACCTTGAAAACGGCAAGTCCGCAAGAGGTTTCGACTTCACTGACGAGGAGCGCGAGCTCATAAAGTCAACTCCCCTGCTCTCTGCAAAGCCTGTTATCTATGCGGCTAACCTCAGCGAGGAGGACTTCACCAATAATATCGACACAAACGAGAACTACAAGGCTGTATGCAAGCTTGCAGAGGAAGAGCACTCCGCTGTACTTCCTATCTGCGCTCAGATAGAAGCCGAGATATCGGATATGGGCGAGGAGGACAAGGCTATGTTCCTCAGTGAGCTGGGTCTTGAGGTTTCAGGTCTCAACCGTATCATCAAGGAGGGCTATTCTCTCCTGGGACTTATCTCCTACCTCACCGCAGGCAAGCAGGAGGTACGCGCGTGGACTATCACTAAGGGCACCAAGGCTCCTCAGGCGGCAGGCAAGATACACACCGACTTCGAGAAGGGCTTTATCCGCGCGGAGGTCATCTCCTACGACGACCTTATGGCTTGCGGAAGCATGGCTGCCGCCAAGGAAAAGGGACTTGTCCGCCTTGAGGGTAAGGAATACGTTATGCAGGACGGAGATATAGTTCTGTTCCGTTTCAATGTGTGATCTGAATGAAAGTACTGCTTTTCCTTGCAAAGGGCTTTGAAACAATGGAGGCAAGCGCGTTTATCGACGTTATGGGCTGGGCAGGAGATAGCTTTCATAATGATGTCAAAGTTATCACCTGCGGTTTCAACAAAACTGTTGTAAGCACATTTGGTGTTCCCGTAACGGTAGATATCCTTCTGAAAGATGTCAATGTGAAGGATTATGATGCCCTTGCTATTCCCGGAGGTTTTGAGGAATACGGCTTCTATGAGGAAGCTTTTTCCGATAAAGTATCCGATATAATAAGACAGTTCAATGCTCAGAACAAAATGATAGCTTCTGTTTGTGTTGGTGCGCTCGTACTCGCTCACAGCGGTATATTAGCAGGCAGACGCGCTACGACTTACCACCTTAACGGCGGTAAAAGACAGAAACAGCTTGCGGAATATGGCGTTGAAGTTGTCAACGAGCCTGTTGTAAAAACCGATAATATCTTAACATCCTATTGTCCGCAGACTGCTCCCGAAGTAGCGTTTATCCTCCTCGGTGAGCTTATCGGAAAGGATAAAATGCTCGTTGTCAAAAAAGCAATGGGATTTTAACCACATATTACATCATCATAAACAGAATTATGGAAAAACCTTACGAAATTATTTTAATGCGTGTATGACGGAAATTTTGACGGCTTTGACGGTGTGACCATATCTGATTTTGATAATGATGACAAAATTACAAGGCTGTTCGAATTTCAATCCAGGCCTGAGCATTATTTCCCATACGGTGAATAACGGGACATAGAAGACACCGCTCCCTACATCAGGTAACTTGCGGACTGCAAAAGACAGCCCCTGCATATTTCTTTGTTCTTAGTTCTATAAACCAAGGACTTACGGAACGCCGAGGGCGGCGTTCCCTACACTAATAAATGGAGGTCTTTCAATGAGCTTTTCTCCTAAAGAGATACTAAAATTCGTTGAAGAGAACGACGTAAAATTTATAAGACTTACTTTCTGCGATATGTTCGGCAATCTCAAAAACGTGGCTATAATGCCCAATGAGCTGCCGCGTGCATTTGAATACGGCATCCCCTTCGATGCTTCATGTATCGCAGAGGGCTGCTCCGATCTTCTCCTTGTACCCGATATATCAACGCTTTCGGTACTTCCGTGGAGACCAAAGTCGGGAAGAGTTGTCCGCTTCTTCTGCTCACTCAAGAACACCGACGGAAGCGACTATTACGGCGATATGCGTACAGAGCTGACAAACCATATCAATCAGCTGAGGCTCGACGGATACTCCTGCGAAATGGGCACAAAATGTGAGTTTTATCTCTTTGAGCTTGACGAGCGCGGCGAACCTACCAAGATCCCCCACGATCACGGCGGTTACCTTGATGTAGCTCCTCTTGACAAGTGCGAGAATGCAAGACGTGAGATATGCCTCTCCCTTGAGGAAATGGGCATGAGCCCAAAAAGCTCCTGTCACAAGCACGGTCCTGCACAGAACGAGATCGAGTTCCGCGAAAGTGAGCCGATCACGGCGGCAGATAACATGGTACATTACAAGACCGTTGTTAAGTCCATTGCAGCTCAGAACGGTCTCTTCGCTTCATTCATGCCGAAGCCGCTCCCCAATGAGCACGGAAGCGCTCTGAGTATCTCCATTAGCCTCAAAAAGGGCGGAGACAATATCTTCGGCAATGATATAAACACCATGCCCCATGAGGGTAAATGCTTCATATCGGGCGTTCTAAGCAGGATAAGAGAAATAACCGCTTTTCTCAACTGCACTACAAACTCATATAAGCGCTTCGGTATCGGCTATGCGCCAAAATACGTTAACTGGTCTGCTGATAACTGCGCCCAGCTCATAAGAGTTCCAAAGCCTGTGGGAATCACTCCCCGTATGGAGATACGTTCCGCCGACGCCTGCTGTAACCCCTATATCACCTTCAAGCTCATACTTGCAGCAGGTATAGGCGGCATACAGAGAAACGATTCCTCCCTCTTTGAGAGCGCTATGCACAGTAATACCGCTGACTCGGTATTCCAGCCGCTTCCGTCTACTCTCGAAGAAGCAGCCGCTGCCGCAAAGGCAAGCGATTTCGTAAAACAGACCCTTTCTCCCGAAATTCTCAGCAGTATTTTCGCTCAGCTCGACAAACAGATATACGACTATGAACTCGCAAAGGACAAGGACAAATTTGAGGAAGAGTCATATTTCAAGTTTGTGTGAGGTCATAAATGGAAAGAGCACTTATTGTTTCATCTAATAATGATGTGGCAGAGCTTGCAGAGATGCTGCTCCGAATAGAAGGCTGCAGCAGGATCGCATCATCGGCAAGCGGCAGTGAAGCCAGACGTCTTGTGAAAAACGACACAGAGCCCGAGCTGGTAATAATAAATACTCCCCTGCCCGATGAATTCGGTCAGGAGCTTGCGGAGATGATCGCAGATACCACTTCGGCTGGTATCATACTTATTTGCGGCAGCGACGTTGCAGACGATATTGCCGACAGAGTTTCGGACAGCGGAGTCAATGTCATAACAAAGCCCGTTTCAAGGGAGCTCCTCCAGCGGACTATCCGTCTTATTCTCGCCGCAAGAGTGCGTATGTCAGGCGTAAAAAAAGAAAACGCCGATATCCTCAGCCGTATTGAGGAAATGCGTACTATAAACCGCGCAAAGACCACTCTTATGAAGTATCTGAAGTTCACCGAACCTCAGGCTCATAAATATATCGAAAAACAGGCAATGAACAACCGCCAGACCCGTCTCGAAACGGCTCTGAAAATTCTTGCTCAGTATGAATGAACATCATAACACAGTCCCCTCGGCTTAATGCCGAGGGGGCTGCTGTTTTTATTCAAATAAACTGATCCGTTACATAAAAAATAAAAAACTGCGGAAGTTTTTACGTTCCGCAGTATATAAGCTTTTTTTACGATTATTACTTCTTCTCGGGAGCTTCGTCCTTGTCCTCGAAGTCCTCGATAGTAAGATCGTCATAATCAAACTCAAGGAGCTCATTGCAGTTAGGACAGTTCATTGAGCCCTCTTCGATCATACCTTCGTCAAGAAGAATAGTGTCTCCGCAGGTGGGACATGTGATCTCGTAAAGCTCATCGTCATCATCGTCGAAATCAAAATCGTCGTCCCATTCGTCATCATCACAAGTGTCGCAGTCTCCGTCGCACTCGTCACATTCGTAGAAATCATCTTCTACCTGACCGAGATCCTCATCAAGGATATCGCAGAGTTCTGTGAGCTCATCTACCTGTGACTGAAGATCGTCAACGTAAAGTACAAGCTCGGACATTACTTCCGACATCTGTACAAGTACCTTTCCTTCCTTTGTGGAAGTGTCGATCTCAAGACCGTCGATAAGTCCCTTTAAATATGACATTTTCTCGGTAAGCTTCATAACAAGCTCCTCCTCTCAGATTATAGTAAAGGCATGAGCTTATGCTCTTGACATATACTCGCCTGTTCTTGTGTCTACCTGAATGATCTCGCCTTCGTCGATGAAGAGCGGAACCTTGATCTCAGCGCCTGTCTCGAGTGTTGCAGGCTTTGTAGCGTTTGTAGCTGTATCGCCCTTGAAGCCGGGGTCTGTCTGTGTGACCTTGAGCTCTACGAAGTTAGGCGGCTCAACGCCGAATACGTTGCCCTTATATGAAAGGATCTTACAGATCATCTCTTCCTTGACGAACTTGAAGCTGTCGCCGAGGATAGAAGCACTGATCGGAACCTGCTCGTATGACTCGAGATCCATGAAGTAGTAAAGATCGCCGTCATTGTAGCTGTACTGCATATCCTTTCTCTCAACGAAAGCTGTAGGGAACTTAGCTGTAGGGTTGAAAGATGTTTCAACAACCGAACCTGTGATAACGTTCTTGTATTTAGTTCTTACAAAAGCGGCACCCTTACCCGGCTTAACATGCTGGAACTCGATAACCTGAACAACCTGTCCGTCAAGCTCAAAGGTAACGCCGTTTCTGAAATCTCCTGCTGAAATCATTATAAATACCTCCGTATTTTTTCAAAATAATATGATACTAAATTATACCATATTTTCATATTTTTTGCAATACCTAAAATGAATTATTATAAAGTAATCAGACTTTTTGCGCTTTTTGTCAAGTTTTTGCAGCCGTTTTCGGTCAAAATGACAAAATCTTCTATTCTAACGCCGAATTTTCCCGCAATATATATTCCGGGCTCTACGGTAACTACCGCTCCCTCATTGAGGGGGAGCTTGTAATTCGGCGAGGCGTTCGGCTTTTCGTGTATCTCCATGCCTACGCCGTGTCCGAGAGAATGTCCGAAGCAGCTTCCGTAGCCTGCACGGTCTATTATATCACGTGCTGTCTTGTCAAGGTCGCTGCCTATGATGCCTGCCTTTGCGGCTTCAAGAGCAGCATTCTGAGCGCTCAGCACGATATCGTATACCTTTCGCATCTCCTCGTCGGGCTCGCCTACGCAAATTGTACGTGTCATATCGCTGTGGTAGCCGTTATACACCGCACCGTAGTCCATGAGTACGAACTCGCCTCTCTGAACCTTCTTTTCCGAGGGTACACCGTGAGGCATGGAAGTATTGGCTCCCGAAAGGACTATAGTATCAAAGGACAGATCCTCAGCACCGTATTCAAACATGAGGCGGTTGAGCTCGAGAGCTATCTCACGCTCGGTAACGCCCTCCTTAATGAACTTCAGTATATCATCAAAGGCAGCCTCAGCAATAGACTGAGCCTTCCTGATACATTCAAGCTCTTCCTCGTCCTTGACAGCTCTAAGCGCGGAAATAGCAGTGCTCAGTGAATCGTCATGTATGAAGCGTATCTCGCTGAAAAAGTGCTCGTAAGCATTGAGTTCCTTGACTGTCATGGTCTCGGATTCTATTGCCACTGACTGTGCACCGTGCTTTTTGAGCAGCTCCATGAGCTGAGGATAGAGCTTTTTCGCCTCGATCACCTCTGCATCGGTAACTGTAGCCCTTGCCTTTTCGATATAGCGGAAGTCTATGAGCAGATATGCCTTGTCGGGGAATGCTATAACTACTCCTGCGGAGGATTTCATTCCCGTAAAATATCTGCGGTTTATATCAGATGTGATGAGAACGCAGTCTGCGCCGTCAAATATATCGAACAGCTTTTCAAATCTTGTCATTCCGCACCTCTCAGAGCTCCGCAAGAGCCTGAACTGCAAGATAATAGCTTCCGAAGCCGAAGCCGCTTATACTGCCCTTGCAGACAGGTGCAATAACGGAATTAGAGCGGAATTCGTCCCTTGCGAAAACATTGCTGATATGTACTTCTATGACAGGTATCTTTATTGCTGCTATAGCGTCGCGTATAGCATAGCTGTAGTGGGTGTACGCTCCTGCATTGATTATCACGCCGTCAAATGTTGTCCTTGCAGCGTGGAGCTTGTCTATGATAGCTCCCTCATGATTGGACTGGAATATCTCACATTCAAGTCCCTGTTCCTTTGCACGGTCGATAATATTGCTGTTGAGAGTGTCAATGCCTGTATTTCCGTATATTCCCGGCTCACGCTCACCGAGCAGATTAAGGTTCGGACCATGTATAACAAGTATTTTCTTTATCATATTTACTCCTTTTCATCGTCAACAAATTTGTCGGGCAAAAACGGCTTCTCAAGTACTCTCTTGAAGCGTATGAAGCGTTTGCTCTTCGGCTCAGGCTGCATGGGCTGTACAAACAGCATTTTAATATGCGAATGATTTGCTCCCCATACATCCGTAAACATCTGATCTCCCACAGCTGCGGTCTCCGATGCCTTAAGCCCCATTTTCTTCATAGCTGCGGCATATCCTCTTTTTAGGGGTTTTCCGCCGTCACAGACGTAATCAAGGCCGAGAGGAGCTGCAAATCTTTTTACGCGCTCGTCGTGGTTATTTGAGAGTATTATCAGCTTTATCCCGCTTTTTTTCATATTCCCGAGCCATTCGGGTATACCCTCGGCAGGAACGGGATCATCATGAAAAGCGAGAGTATTGTCGACATCGAGGATAAGTCCCTTTATGCCGTGCTTTTTCAGGAAAGACGGTGTTATGCCGACAGTTCTCCTGAATGCGAAATCCACGTCGGTTTTTGTAATTTTATGCTTTAATCCCAAGCTATTTGTCAACTCCGTTCAACAAATGAAAAAGCGAGCCGCAGCCCGCTTTTATCAACATTAATCAATTCCGCAAGATCAATACTTACGCTTACGAGCTGCCTCAGACTTCTTCTTACGCTTTACCGAAGGCTTCTCGTAGTGCTCTCTCTTACGAACCTCAGCAATTACGCCATCCTTTGCACATGATCTCTTAAATCTCTTAAGAGCTGTGTCCAAAGACTCGTTTTTGCCAACACGAACTTCTGCCACTAAATTTCCCTCCCTTGTTCAGAGGTTGCACAGAGCATTTGCTCCATGGCATCTATACTAATCACCCATACGGGCGTCAGTCAGCGCATACCCCAATACATAGCAGATACACATATAATCATATATAATATACTATAAGTTTACCACATTTTCCGCTCGTTGTCAAGCGTTTTTTTATTAATTAATAATTTCGTTACTTTGCAACAATATTAACAAGCTTATTTGGTACATATATCTGCTTGACTATGGTCTTTCCGTCAATGGCTTCCTTGACCTTTTCGTCGTTAAGAGCCATTTCCATTACAGAATCCTTGTCTGCGTCAACTGCAATATTCAGCTTAGCCTTTACCTTGCCGTTTATCTGTACGACGATCTCGATAGTGTCCTCCTTGCAGAGCTCTTCATCGTATACAGGCCAGCTCTCATATGCAATAGTGTCATTATGTCCCATGATGCTCCATATTTCCTCTCCCATATGAGGAGTGATGCATGAAAGCATCTTTATAAGTCCCTCGGCATATTCCCTCGGGCATGAATCGTTCTTGTATACCGCATTCACAAATATCATCATCTGACTGATAGCAGTATTGAATGCAAGCTTCTCAAAGTCGTCGGTGACCTTTTTTACTGTCTGGTGATATACCTTTGTAAGTGCGCCGTCGTTTGTATCGGTGAGCTTATCGGACTCTGTGAAGAAATTCCATACTCTCTGGATAAATCTCTTTGCACCCTCGACGCCGTTTTTGCTCCACGGCTTGCTTACCTCGAGAGGTCCCATGAACATCTCGTAAAGGCGGAGAGTATCTGCACCGTAATCCCTTACGATATCGGACGGATTTACGACGAACTCAGGGAAACGCTTACCCATTTTGATACCGTTCTCGCCAAGTATCATACCCTGATGAACCAGCTTCTTGAAGGGCTCCTTTGTGGGAGCTAAGCCCTTGTCGTAGAGGTATCTGTTCCATATACGGGAATAGATAAGGTGTCCTACAGCGTGCTCTGGACCGCCTATATAAAGGTCAACAGGCATCCAGTGCTTAAGGAGCTCCTGATCTGCGAATTCCTTGTCGTTGTGCGGGTCGATATATCTGAAGTAATACCAGCTTGAGCCAGCACTTCCGGGCATTGTCGAGGTCTCACGTGTACCCTTTATGCCGTTATGATCGTACTTTTTCCACTCCTCTGCATTTTCAAGTGGAGCTTTTCCGTTCTTGCCCTTGTAATCGTCAAGCTCGGGGAGAATGAGCGGGAGCTCTTCATCGTCGAGGGCATGGATAGTTCCGTCCTCGCAGTGTACTACAGGAACAGGCTCGCCCCAGTAACGCTGACGTGCGAAGATCCACTCACGGAAGTGATAATTTACCGTGCGCTTTGCCCTTCCCATTTTTTCAAGCTTCTGAGTGATAGCTTCCTTTGCTTCCTCAACGGTAAGACCTGTGAATTCCTCAGAGTTAATGAGCTTATAGCCCTTTCCGAGGTACTCTGTCTTTTCCATAGCGGCTTCGGAAACGTCTATATGGCCGTCCTTGCCGTCGATTACCTGAATCATGTCGATATTATGAGCTATGGCGTACTCAAAGTCTCGCTGGTCGTGGCTCGGAACTGCCATAACAGCGCCTGTACCGTAGCTTGCAAGTACGAAATCGCCGATGAACATACGGACTTCCTTGCCGTTTACGGGATTTATACAGGTAACGCCCTTGAGCTCACAGCCTGACTTGGTCTTGTTAAGCTCTGTACGGTCCATGTCGTTCTTCTTCTTTGTCTCGTCAATGTATGCCTGTACCTCTTCACTGTTCTGTACACGGTCGAGAAGGCTCTCTGTGATAGATCCGTCGGGAGCGAGCACCATGAAAGTGATACCGTAGATAGTTTCGATACAGGTAGTAAAGATAGAGAACTTTCCTCCGCCGACAATATCGAATTCTACTTCAACACCCGTTGACTTGCCTATCCAGTTGCGCTGTATAGCCTTTGTGGACTCGGGCCAGTCTATCTCGT
>NZ_CAMKRR010000005.1 GCF_946415235.1 uncultured Ruminococcus sp.
AGGTTGGTGCAGAATATCCTGAGATTCTGTACAGGCTTGTGTCTTCGGGTAAGTCCCATTTTGAACGCAAGATTGAACCACGCATTGTCAGCCGCACAGCCTATCGGTGAATGCTGTATAAGTATGCAGTCAGTAAGATTTCCTATCTGACATTCCACAATTGCATTGGCGCACATGGTCTGCTGATTGAGCGGAGTTTTCAGTTCGCACAAACGACAGGCTTTACTGCCGTTTCCGGGACAGCCTCCGTGCTTCTGAGCGTGAATATCATTGCCTTTCTTTTTTTCTTTTCTGCCTTCATAGTCCGATTCTTCAACAAGTTCGGAAGCGGCACCGTCCCATGCGATGATCGTACCGAGACGCATTTCACGGTTTTCAACGCTGGTCATTTCAAGATTTATTTTCTTAGCCATTATCAGTTCTCCTTTGTTTTGGGGTATACATATATTATACATAGGCAAAGTATGATTTGTCCAATACTTGTTTCCGAGATTCTATTCTCAGAAATTCCGATAACCACGGTTAACACACGGAAATTCTTCAATATATCGTCAGTTATAGTTGACAGATGTGTTCTTTTACAGTATAATTATTATAATCGGCTCAGTACAAAGGAGGTGAACACAATGGCACTGATCTACAGAAAACTTACAGAAAAAGACCTTGTTACATTTATAGAAATGCGTATAAACCAGCTTCGTGAGGAAGGTGCAAAAGAAGACATCGACCTCAGGCCTGCACTGAAGGACTACTACACTCGGCATATGTCAGACGGCACATTTTTATCATGGCTGGCTGTAGATAATGATAAAATTATCGGCACAAGCGGTATGTCAATAGTCGAAAAACCGCCGTATTTTGGCTGTCCAAGCGGCAGGATAGGGCTTCTTTCAAGTATGTTCACCGATAAAAACTACCGCCGACAGGGTATTGCCAAAGAGCTGCTTTCAAGAGTTGTAAATGAAGCCAAAGAGTGTGGCTGCGGAACTGTTCAGATAACGGCTTCGGATATGGGAGTTCTGCTATATACTGATTTCGGATTTACGAAGAACAATAATTTCATGCAATACAAATTATAAAGAAAAGCCTGAAAGCTGTAATTCTGCTTTCAGGCTTTTTCCTTATTCTCTTACTTTCAGTTCACGTTTCACTTCGTCAATAAACTGCTTTCCCATACTGCTAAGCGCATTGTTTTTCTTTGTAATATAACCGATATTCATCGTACTCTGGGCACTGTCCGCGTTTTTGAACGGTATCACAATGAACTGGTCTCCGCTGAGCTTTTCGGAATAGATACTGGAACACAGCGTGTAGCCGTTAAGTCCTGCCATAAGATTCATCATTGTTGCACGGTCAGTCGCCTTGACGGTCTTCTGATAGGCGTGTTCAATGAGTATCTCCTCGGCGAAATATATCTCCGTATCATTTTCCTGTTCAAAGGAAAGACAGGGGTAAGGATCAAGCTGCTCAAATGTCAGTTCTTTTTCTTTGGCGAGAGGGTGTGAACGGGCAAGATAGACACTGGCGGGACATTCTATCAGCGATATAAAATTCAGTTCATTCTCACGGAGAAGCCTGTTTATCACACGCTGATTCGCCTCGCATGTGTAGATTATGCCTATCTCACTTTTCAGCGAGCTTACGTCCTTTATCACGTTTGCAGTCGCAGTTTCTCTCAGTGCAAGGTCAAACTGGTTAGAGTCGTAATGCTTAGCCATTTCAATAAATGCCTTGACCGCAAAGGAGTAGTGCTGCATTGACACCGCAAAACGTCTGCGGAAGTTCATTTCCTCGCCGTATTCCTCCATTACTTCCTCATACTGCTGATAGACTCGTTTTATTTTTGCAAGAAATGTCTCCCCCTCAACAGTAGTGGTAACACCTTTGTGGGTTCGGTGAAATATCTGTATGCCCAGTTCATTTTCAACGTCCCTGACAGCGCCTGTCAGTGTAGGCTGAGCGATGAACAGCTTTTCAGCCGCCTTGTTCATCGAACGTGATTCTGCTATTGTAATTAGATAGTTTATCTGTTGTAAAGTCATAAAACACCTCGTAAAAAAACAGCCTCTTCATTGAAGAAGAAGCTGTTTTGTCATTCATTAATGTATTTTTAGGAGGTCATACACTTAATGTTTCAGCTAAATATTGCTTTCTTATGTAACATCGGCTTTTGCTGCACATTCGGTCTGTTCCTCTCACGATGGAGCGGAGCATATCAAGCATATAGGAAATAGTTTTTTTCATTTTTTAACCGCTCCTTTCGTTTGGTATGGTTTAATTATATCACCGTAAAATGAACTTGTCCAATGCAAAAAATCCATTGCCGACTATAGAAAAATATTATATCCGATATCCTTGAAAAGCTAATGCGTATATGGTATACTTATTAAATAAGTAGGAATTGTTTTTACAGTTTTGAACTCACCAGACTTACGATATATGCAGCATGACCGCCCTCAATATTATAAACTTCATACCCGCGGTCTTCCAGTATCTCTGCAACTTCTTCGCTGAGATCACCAGTTCTGCACAGAACGTAAACAGGCTTATCTTTCGGCAGCTTTGAAAGTCCGGATGAGATCTCGTCAAATGGCACATTTACCGAACCCTTGATACTATTGCTTTCAAATTCTTTTCTGCTTCGTATATCAAGAAGAAGCACTTTTCCTGTATCAAGAGCGGATATTTCCGATGCATTTATTCTTTTCATATCAAATTCCTTTCAGGAGGTAAAAATGGCTTTAACAGATAAGCAGCTCGAACGTTATTCGAGGCATATAACTTTAAAAGAAATTGGGGTAAGAGGGCAGAAAAAACTCCTTGCCGCAAAAGTACTCATCATAGGTGCAGGAGGTCTCGGCGCACCTGCCGCAATGTATCTTGCCGCCGCAGGTGTCGGAACCACAGGTATTGCCGACTGCGACAGCGTGGAACTTTCAAACCTGCAAAGGCAGATAATCCACACTACCGGTGATATAGGCAAGCCTAAAGTTCAGTCCGCCGCCGAAACTATAAAGTCTCTCAATCCCGATGTTGAAGTTATCACATATCACGAATACGTAAACAGTAAGAACATCGCATCCATGATAGCGGATTACGACTTCATCATTGACGGCGCGGACAACTTCCCTACCAAATTTCTCATAAATGATGCCTGCGTACTTGGTCACAAGCCCTTCTGTCACGCTGGTATACTGCGTTTTGAGGGACAGCTTATGACTTATGTTCCCGATGTTTCCCCATGCTATCGCTGTGTATTTGAAGCTCCGCCTCCGAAAGACGCTGTACCAAGCTGCCGTGAAGCAGGTGTAATAGGTGCAATGGCAGGGATAATCGGGGCGATGCAGGCTCTTGAAGCCGTGAAGTACATCACAGGTCAGGGAGAACTGCTTACAGGCAGTATGCTCGTATTCGACGGGCTGAAAATGGAGTGGCGAAAAGTAAAACTCCCGAAAAGAAATCACCACTGTCCCGTATGCGGTGATACTCCGGCTATAACAGAACTTGCAGATGAGGAACAGGTATCCTGTTCTCTCAGACCGCAGTAAGGTCCTTTACGACCTCTCCTGCAATAATAAGTCCGACAACAGAAGGGACAAATGCTGTACTGCCAGGAATGTCACGACGCTCTGTACACTTATGCTTTGCTCCGGGAGGACAGATGCAATGTGTACGGCAGGATATGGACATATCCTCGATAGGACGTGTCGGCTGTTCCTCGGAATATACTACTTTGAGTCTTTTGACCTTTCGTTTGCGGCACTCTATTCGCATCACCTTTGCAAGGGGACACACCTTAGTCTTATAAATATCAGCAACACGAAACGCCGTGGGATCAAGCTTGTTGCCTGCGCCCATACTGCTGATAATAGGGATATGAAGCTCCTGTGCCTTCATAACAAGAGCAAGTTTTGCCGTAACGGTATCGACTGCATCAACAATATAATCATACTCTCCGAATTGGAACTCATCTTCGTTTTCTGGCAAGAAAAAGCACTTATGTATACGGATATCAACATCGGGATTTATCTCCCTCATTCGTTCAGCCATAACCTCTGCCTTATACTTTCCCACTGTTTTTCTTGTGGCGATTATCTGGCGGTTAAGATTTGTAAGACAGACCTTATCATCGTCAATAAGGTCGAATTTATATACACCGCTTCTCACAAGAGCCTCGCAGACATATCCCCCCACACCGCCGATACCGAACACTGCTACTCTTGCGTTTGCAAGCCTGTTAATTCCTTCGCTGCCTATCAGAAGCTGTGTTCTTGAAAACTGATTCAGCATTTATCTCACCTGTTTCCATAGTATTATTATAGTTATAATATGATTATATAACCGCTTAGAGTAAATGTCAATAAGCAATTCACAGAAAACCTATTGACAAAGTATGCGTATTATAGTATAATATTAACATAGCAAATCAGTATGAATTGGCGGAGGTGTTTGTTATGCAGGTATATATGTGTAAGATGAATATGAATATGTGTATAATAGCAAGCTCCGCGCTTACTGTATCATAGGCTTTTTCTGCCTGTAAACTGACAGTCTGCCGCGGAGGCAGACTATTTTTTTACAGGAGTGATAATATGAAAAGGATAGAAGTGATTTCCCTCGACAGAATAGGGCTTGTAGGTGAGATTTCCAACGTCATCAGACGTCTTAACGGTAACATTATAACCCATACAGCCAATGTATTGACAGACGAAAAGAATAACCTCGTTTCACATTTTACTGCCGATATCCACTTTGAAACAGCTTCTGAAGATGAAACTGTTTCACGCAGACTTCGCAGGATAAAAAATGTCAGACAGGTAATAATATCCGATCTGTGAGGTGATAGCAATGAACGAAACAATCAGAAAAGCAATATACGATAAATACATAGCACCAACTACAAAAGAACGTCCTGACTATATCGGCGTGGAAATTGAAATGCCTGTAGTAAACCTCTGCGGGCAGCCTGTTGACGAAGCTGTTTCCATTAAGACTGCCGAAAGCTTCATCAGGCAGTTTGGTTTCATCGCCTCAGGCAGTGACACTGACGGCAATATAACCTCTGCGAAGCATGAGCAGACAGGTGATATACTGTCCTTTGACTGCTGTTATTCAAATCTTGAATTATCCCTCGGCAAGGCTGTAGGTCTTTTTGAAATAAAGGATAGATTTGAGCGCTACTGCTGCTTTCTCAATACTGAATTTGCAAAGCACGGCTATACTCTTACGGGTATGGGCGTAAATCCCAATGCGGATATAAATCACAATCAGCCTATCCAGAATGAGCGCTACCGTATGCTTTATCATTACCTGCACTCTTACCCGCAGCATAAGAATGAAGTGGCGATGCGTTTCCATGAACGTCCTGATTTTGGAACTTTTACAAGTGCCTCACAGGTACAGCTTGACGTGAGATATGAGGAGCTTACAGACGTTATCAACGTTTTCGGCCTGCTTGAACCATACAAGGCTCTGCTGTTTGCAAATTCATATCTCTCCGATTATCCCGAATTCCTGTGTGTGAGGAATATGCTCTGGGAGCACAGTATGCAGGGCTATAATTCCCATAATGTCGGAATGTTCGGCAAAAAGGTGTCGAGCATAGACGAGCTTATTGACTATATAGGTACGCAGTCCATTTACTGCACCATGCGCGACGGCAGATACATTGATTTCACACCTTTGACTTTAGATGAGTTCTTCTCCCGTGACTCTGTTGAGGGAGAATACTTCGACGGCGAAAAGTATCAGAAGATAAGGTTTACGCCTCAAATTTCCGACCTTGAATACCTGCGTACATTCAAATTCGAGGATCTGACGTTCAGAGGTACTATCGAATACAGAAGCTCCTGCTGTCAGCCTCTTTCGGAGGCTCTGACAGTTGCGGCATTCCACACAGGTCTGAAAGAAAAGCTGTATGAGCTGAAGGAACTGCTTGAAAACGATAACGTGATCTATTCTCACGGCTTCAATGCATTAGAGCTTCAGAAGCTGCTGTCCAAGCGCAGTAAGCCATATTTCGTTGACGAAAACAGGATAGAACAGCAGCTTATACGCATACTCGACCTTTCATCAGAGGGACTGAAACAGCGCAAGCTCGGCGAGGAGATACTGCTCGCTCCACTGTATGAAAGAGCACAACGACATACTAATCCTGCCAGAACAATGCTTGACGGAATAAATAACGGCATCCCCATGATAAACTACATTGAGCAGTACGCTGCTATATGAGGTGAAAATATGACCACAAGCAAATATTACTACAGCGGAAAATTCGGCATTGAGCGTGAAACTCTCCGTGTGGACGGTCAGGGCAGACTTGCTCAGACTCCTCACCCTTTCGGCAATGACGAGCATATCACAAGGGATTTCTGTGAGAATCAGATTGAGCTTGTAACTCCTGTCTGTCATAGCGTTGACGAAGCAGTTGAAGCCCTTGCAGAGCTTGATAAAAGAGCCCGTGAGGAGCTGACTAAAAACGGTGAGAGCATCTGGCTGTACAGCAATCCTCCACACTTTGACAGCGAGGACGATATACCAATTGCAGACTTCACAGGAGACCACTCCTCAAAGCGTGCCTACCGCGAAGTCCTTGAACAGAAATACGGAAAAAAACTTATGCTTTTTTCGGGAATACACTTCAATTTCTCATTTTCAGAGGAATTTCTCCGCGAACTTAATACAAATAATGAGGACTTTCATACATTCCGCGACGAGCTTTATCTCAGGCTTTACAAGCAGCTTATGATACACAGCTGGCTTCTGGTATTGCTGACCGCAGCAAGTCCTTACTATGACGCTTCACTTGACAAGGACGGAAAAAGCGGTATAATTATGAGTGAATATTCGTCCCTGCGAAACAGCAAACGGGGTTACTGGAACAAGTTCCTGCCCATACTCGACCACAGGAGCTTAAAGACATTCACAGGCAGTATCAAGAAGCATATTGTGACGGGTTCGCTGTACTCCGCAAGCGAGCTTTATCTGCCCATACGTCTTAAACCAAAGGGCGTGAACAGCCTTGAAAATCTTGCGGCAAACGGAGTTGACCATATCGAGCTGAGAATGTTCGACCTTAACCCGTCCGCACCTCTCGGTATAGAAGGCAGAGATCTTGAATTTTCTCATCTGCTTATTCTTTATCTGCTCTCGCAGCCTGATTTTGACTTCACTCCGGAGCTACAGGAAAAGGCAGTGCGCGATCATAAAAATGCGGCTCTGCTTGAACCCGATACAAAACTTTTGGAGCGCGGACTTGAGGTTATTGAAGAAATGGAAAAGCATTTTTCTGATAACGAAAAGGCACTTGAAGTAATTGCGTTTGAAAAGAATAAAATAACCAGCAATGCCTGTTTAAGTAAAACGATTCTGAATTATGCATTATGAACGGAAAAGGCGGTGACATAAATGTGCGAGCTTCTCGGCTTCACTTCTGAAAAAAATACGGATATATCGGACTATCTGCGTACCTTTTTTGCTCATAGCAGAAGCAATCCTCATGGCTGGGGAATGATGTACGAAAACGGCAGCAGAATAATTCTGAAAGAGCCTGTCTGCGCCGCTGAAAGCTCTTTTCTCGGCGATATGATAGATAGTCTTGCCCCACAGAAAAACCTTCTCGCACATATAAGATTTGCCACCGTAGGTTCTATAAATGAAAACAACTGCCACCCTTTCACAGGCAGGGATATCTCAGGCAGAGAATGGACTCTCATACATAATGGTACTATCTTCAACAGCAGGCATAATCACCGATATGCTGCTGCTCAGGCAGGTGATACAGACTCCGAGAGGTTCTTCCTCTCGCTGCTCGACCATATGAACGAGCATATCTCACGAGTTGCTCCCAAGGAGCATGAACGCTTTGAGATAGTCAATCATTTCATAGTTGAGAATGCTCCTCGAAATAAGCTGAATCTGATGATATACGACGGTGATATGCTCTATGTACACAAGAATCTGAAAAATACCCTGTGCTTCAAACGTCTTGAAAGCGGTATGATATTCTCCACAAAGCCCCTTGATGACGGAGTGTGGATACCGTTTCCGATGGCACAGGTCATCGCCTACAAGCAAGGACATGAGGTATATCGCGGCGACCGCCACAAGGGTACTTTTGTACCGACTTTAGAATACATCACAGCTATGGACGCAATGTATATATGAGGTGAATTATGAGCTATAATTTCTACGGCTGGGAAACTGCATTAGTACCGCCGATAAATAACAAATTCAAGGGCATAGATACTCCGCGGAAACTATATGATGCATTAACAGAGATATGGTGTGAGTACACCTGCGCTCCACGTCTGCGCGTCAAGTGGAGTAAGGATAATATAACTCTCGGACAGTGCTCCATAACCGCTTTTTTAGCGCAGGATATCTTCGGCGGAAAGGTCTTAGGAATACTCCGTCCGGGTGGAAATTACCACTGTTACAACGTTATTGGTGATGTGATTTTTGACCTTACAAGCGAGCAGTTCGGCGATGAAATACTTGATTATACCGATAATCCCGAACAGTTTCGAGAAGTACATTTTTCAAAAGCTGAGAAATATGAGAGATATGAGTATCTCAAAGAAAAACTTAAAGAGTATACGGAGATGAATCATGAGCACGAATGAACTCAGACAAGCCCTTGTCGCAGACGATGAACTGAGCTTTTCTCATAACGGCAGGGATTATCTTTTATACGGCTGGAACCAGTGCGACGGCTATGTGCTCAGTATTGAATGTGATGGCGAGCTTTTGTGGCAGTCAGCACCAATGTCTAAAGCTGCCTGTACAGAAGAATTTCTCAGGTATTATTCCGAACTATAACCGATAATAACAATTTCGGATTGGACAAATGCTGCGATATGCGGTATACTAATAACATCACAAGGAAAGGAGCTGTTCACGATGAAAAAGATATGTTGCTGTTGTTTCTCGCTTAGCAATAGAATAGTCAATTGTCGGAGAAACAGCACTTTCGCTATCTGACTGCGCCTTTGTGTGCAGAAATAAAGATCAAGGGAAATGCAAGGTTCTGCATTTCCCTTTTTTATGTCTAAAATCAAATTTAAGGAGAATTTATTATGAGCAAGTATATTTTTACATCAGAATCAGTTACAGAGGGCCATCCAGATAAGGTGGCAGACAAAATCTCAGACACCATCCTCGACGCATACCTTGAAAAGGATCCCAATGCAAGAGTCGCAGCCGAGACCGTGATCAAAAACAACACCGTTATCCTCGCAGGAGAAATAGGCTCCTCTGCAGAGATAGATACAGAAAAGGTAGTCCGCAATGTTATCAATAATATCGGATACAACCACGCTGAGCTTGGCTTTGACGGTCATACCGCCGAGATAATCAACCTTCTCGACAGACAGTCTCCCGATATCGCGCAGGGCGTAGATTCGGCTCTTGAAGTAAGAGATGAACACGGCGACGAAATTGGTGCAGGCGATCAGGGTATCATATTCGGATATGCAGTTAATGAAACTCCTGAGCTGCTCCCACTGCCGATATCACTTGCACACAAACTTGCATACAGACTAACGGAAGTCCGTAAGAACGGTACACTTAAATATCTTCGCCCCGACGGAAAAACTCAGGTATCCGTTATCTATGAGGACGGCAAGGCTGTGGGTATTGACACCGTACTTATTTCAACTCAGCACGATGAAAATGTAACACAGGAACAGCTCCGCAATGACCTTATCGAAAACGTTATAAAGCCGATAATTCCTGAGGAATGGCTTAACGATGAAGTAAGGATACTCGTCAATCCCACAGGAAGATTTGTTATCGGCGGACCTGTCGGCGACAGCGGTCTCACAGGAAGAAAAATAATCGTTGACACATACGGCGGAGCTGCACATCACGGCGGCGGTGCATTCAGCGGAAAGGACTCCACAAAGGTCGACAGGAGCGCTGCTTATGCTGCAAGATGGGCTGCAAAGAATATCGTTGCTGCTGGTCTTGCAGACCGCGCCGAGATACAGCTTGCATACGCTATCGGAGTTGCTGCTCCAGTTTCAATTTACGTAAATACTTTCGGAACAGGTGTACTTCCTGATGAAGAAATACAGGCGGCAGTTTCAGAAGTGTTTGATTTTACGCCAAGAGGAATCATCAGGGAACTTGAGCTTAGAAAACCTGTATTTGCCGCAACAGCTGCTTACGGTCACTTCGGCAGACCTGATACTGACTTCTCATGGGAGAGAACAAATAAAGTGTCAGCATTGAAAAAGGCACTCATTGCCACTGTTAAAGCGAAATAAAAGCTCCTACCGATTGATTTTATATTTACCAGATAGTAATTACTCCAACAACGTTACATTACCATTTCGCTCAACGTGTTCCCGAGCGTACTCGATACCGTCGGCAGGCTCGTCCTCGATTATCGAAGCCACAGCAGCAATGCCACCGATAATATCAGGTGCAGGAGCTCTATTACTGCTACAGCTGTGAGCAGTCTGAAGTTTTTCTTCCTGTTCTGCTCGTCTGAGCATCTCAGCTGCGATAAGGTCTGCTCGTTCAGCTTCCCAGCCTGTGATGACAAGTCCTTCGCTGATTGTTGCAGGTTCGATACCTCTGCCGTCACGTTCTGTGACGTTTGCTTCTGTATCTCCTCCGACTTCTCCAACACCTGATCGAATATCACTTTCTGATTTCGCAGGTGCTGTTTCATCTGCTCGGCAGTCATAGTCTGATCTGTCTGAGCTTCGACCTCCAACAGCATTTCTGTCAGCAATTTCAGCTGTGCTATTGTAGCCTGCCAGTTGCTGTCGGAGACGTACACCATTGTCGGTGTGTCCGAAGCCTCCTGCAAGTTCTGCTTGGAGGCGGCTTTCATTTCTTCGTATTTCGAATTCATACTCCATATTCTCCTTCCTGTATGTGGCTTCGTGAAGCTTGTTGTCACGGCACTTACGTCCATTCGGACAGATGTATGTGATGTATTTTCTGCTGTCCTCCCATTTCACATCGTAGCCGTACATATCACGGGTGTTTTTGAACTCCTGATACGCTGTGGGCAGCGAGCAGTTGAGAGCAGTCTCATACTTTTTACCCTCGGTCTTACATATTTATCATACCACACATCACACATCACACAAAAATTCAAGAACGTTAATAAAAATTTTACATAATAATTCCAAATCGGTGAAACCATTCATGCATATACATTTTGTAAACCGCAATTTCAACATAAAATATCAGGATATTGTGTACAAAAGGACATAGATACGGAAAAGTTATACTGAATTTTAAATATGAATATATTGTAAATTCTGCGTGAAATTATATCATTTTTTGCCAAAACGTGGTATAATATTTACGCACACTGGAACAGTTGCACAACAAATAAAACCAAAATAATTAGCAAGGAGGCTCCATTTATGAAAAACAAATGGAAAAAAACTGCTGCATTTACGCTTGCATTAGCGATCTTGGCAGTAAATTCAGCAACTTCATGGTCAAACACAAACAAAATTTTTGCACAGGCAGCAGAAATAAGCGAAGCTGCGGTCACAGCGGATACCGATTCAGCCGATGCCGCTAAAGAAGGCGAGGACGAGTCATATTATGACGCAGAAACTCAGACTATCCATCTCAAAGGCTGCATAAGAAACAGTGAAGACGGTTCAGGTCTTGTTATCCCTGAGGGAGTAGATCGTTGGGAAGTACAGGCTGTTGTAGCTGACGAAGGAACAGTGTTCCCCCAGGACAGCAGCAGCTTATTCATTGGATTACCGTACGTTTTCTCATTAGACCTTAAAAACGCCGACACATCAAATGTTACAAATATGTCAATGATGTTCCGCGGTCTCAGTGCACAGGAGATAGATCTTAGCGGCTTTGATACAAGCAATGTTACCGATATGTCGGAAATGTTCTTCTCCTCTTACGTTCCCAATATTGATCTCAGCAGCTTTGATACAAGCAAAGTAACCAATATGGCAAGTATGTTTGCTTACAGCTTTTTCAGCACTCTTGATCTCACCGGCTTTGATACTTCAAATGTTACGGTAATGACTAATATGTTCGGCGGCAGCTGTAATCTTGAAACGATCTATGTAAGCGACAAGTGGTCTGTAGAAAATGTTGACCGCGAACAGTACAATGATCAGGATATGTTCTATGACTGCACTTATCTCAGCGGCGGCAAGGGAACAGCTTTCGACCCGAACTTTACTGATTCAGAGTATGCACGTATCGACGGAGGAGAAGAAGCTCCGGGATATCTTTCGGCTGTTGGCGATAAGAAGGATCTCAGCTATTTTGACAAAAAGACAAGTACCCTCCACCTTAAGGGATATGTAAAGAACGGCGGTGTTTATGGAGGAATGATCCTTCCGGAGGGAGTTGCTAAGGAAGATGTTCTCCATATTACAGCTGATGAAGGAACCATCCTTCCTTTAAACAGCAGTTCATTATTCTTTGACATGGTAAATCTTGAAACGGCTGATCTGAAAAATGCTGCTTCATCAACTATTTTCGACATGAGAAGTATGTTTGAATTCTGTAGCAATCTTGTATCTGTTGACCTGACCGGCATTGATACAAGCAATGTCAAGGATATGGGCTTTATGTTCGCAGAGTGCGAAAAGCTTGAAGCTATTGATCTCAGCGGTTTCAATACATCATCCGTTAACAATATGTGCGGTATGTTTGAATACTGTTCAAGCCTTTCATCACTTGATCTCAGCACTTTTGATACAAGCAGTGTATGGGATATGGGCATGATGTTCAGAGGCTGCAGCTTTGAGGCGCTTGATATCACAAGTTTTGATACAAGCTATGTAAGCTATATGGATTATATGTTCTCAGATTGTAAGAATCTTAAAGAGCTTGATCTCAGCAACTTTAATACAAGCAATGTTTTCATTATGAGCGGTATGTTCTCAGACTGTGATTCCCTTTCATATGTTGATCTGAGCAGCTTTAACACAGCCAATGTATTTGATATGAGCCAGATGTTTGAAGGCTGCCAGAGCCTTGAAATACTTGACCTGAGCAGATTTGATACAACTAATGTTGAATATATGGGCGCAATGTTTGCAGACTGTTATAACCTCAAGACAATATATGTCGGCAGCAAATGGATAACATTGAAGGTCGACAGAACGATCGGCGGAACTGATATATTCAAAGACTGCTATAAGCTCACAGGCGCCAAGGGAACAGTATATGACCCATACAATACAGGCGTCGAATATGCACATATCGACGGCGGCAGATTTGTTCCCGGATACTTTACAGCTGATCCTGCTATCGTAGAAAATACTGTTAAGGATGTTGCAAACAAGGTAAAGGATATATTTGACAAATATAAGCCCTTCAAGTGATCCCGATAACAGATCAGGCACACTTTTTTACAGTTTCCTGTAAACGCAGAAGCTGTGCAAAAATACGTTTTTCGGAGCAGCTTTGATAAGCCGCTCCGTTTTTCTTTCGCCAAAAGTAAAACTAAAAGCTCCCCGTAAGGAATCATTGATCCTTTACGGGGAGCTCGTTAATAATTATTTCTTATCGGTAACACCGTTTTCCGTGAACTTCAATATCCTGTCGCAGATATCCAGCGCTGCAGGTCTGTGTGTAACTATCACTACGGTTTTATCGGTCATATTTTTCAGATTTTCAAGTACCTTCCGCTCTGTTACTTCATCGAGGGCGCTGGTAGCTTCATCAAGGAGCAGTATAGGACACTTGGAGTAAACAGCCCTTGCAATTGCGATACGCTGCATCTGTCCCTCGGAAAGACCTGTTCCGCGCTCGCCGAGAAGTGTATCCGCACCATTGTCGAGCTCGCTGACAAACCCGTCAGCACAGGCTATTTTCAGAGCATCATTTATACGCTCATCATCATGGAGCCCGCTTCTGTCCGCAAAGCTTACGACCTCGCGGATAGTACCGCTCATGAGCTGGTTTCCCTGCGGAACATAAGCGAAAAGCCTGTGGAACTTTGCGGAAAGCTCATTGGTATTTCCACTCTTATCGGTTATGTAGCGTCTGCCGCCGTCAAGCTTGTAAATACACATTAGCAGCTTCAATACAGTACTTTTTCCGCAGCCGCTGTGCCCTGTGAAGGCAACGTACTGACCTTTTTTTATTTCAACACTGATGTTTTTCAGTACAACAGGCATTGAATCCTTATTCAGCTTTCTAACGCTTTCACCCGAGGGATAATATGCAAATTCAGCATTTTCAAGTCCCATAGCCGAAAAATCGCTGCGGTAAAAATCAAGTGTCTCCTCAATATCCATAGGTCTGACATCGGAATCGTTTTCAAACTCCTCTATCTCCATAAGGCGCTCCGCACTTGCCGTCATAGCATAAAACTTTGGCAGATATGCCGTAATATTTGCAAATGGCGACTGAATCTGCGAAATGAGCTGAGTGATAGCGGTAAGAGTTCCGTAGCTTATAGCACCCGTGAGGATGCCGTAGCCGCAGTAGATAACTCCGCCGACGTACATTCCCTGCATTCCGGTCTGGAAGCCTATGTTGCAGAAATTTGAAAATCTCACGCGCTTCATACGCATATTCTTATGGTCGTTCATTTTAACGGCAGCTTCATCCTCTGTCTGTTTTTCAGCCGCAAACGAGCGTATCATCATCAGACTTCCGAGGCGCTCCTGTAAGTAAACCCTGAGCTTTCCGTCCCGTTCCTGAATATTTTTATGCAGCTTTTTCAGTACCTTTCTGAAACCGTAAGTGGCAAAAAAAAGTACGATGCCCACGGGCAGAAGTACAAGAGCAAAACGGTAATCAAGAACTATCATCATGGCCATTGCACTGACCATTTTAACTATCATTCCAACAAGTCCCGGAAGTATTTCCACGCTGTTCTGAGCCACCACAACAGTGTCGCTGGTAAGTCTGTTGAGCCATTCTCCCGAATGGACTGCGCTGACTGTTCCGAAATCCTTTGTAAGGATATTGCCGAGGAGCCTCTGCTTGAAAAGGTTCTCCAGTGATGAACGGGATTTCTCCTCAAGCCAGCGGATAATTGCCCTCATTGCCACCTGTGCAAGCACAAGAAGCACTATCATGACAACATAGAAAATGAAACCATTCTTATTGCCGTCAACGGCATTATCAACGATATTTCGGAGCAAAAGCGCATAAAGCACTCCACTTGCGCCGTGTAGCGCATTGGCCATCATAAGCCACAGTATATTCCATTTTTTCCTGCCTGTTACGGCATAAAGCCATTTTACAGCGTTATTCTTCATCGCTTTATCAGACTTTTAAGCTTATCGCGGACATAAAACAAGGGACGTTTTACGGACACAAAATCTACCCACAGATGCACGTAGAACAAGTATAGCTTTTCATCAACAGAATGCCATTTCCCTTTGTGACAGAACTCGGTTACTATTCCCTTGATCTGTTTGGGATCGACATACTCGTACTGCCAGCAGTTATCGCCAATAATTATATACTTGCCGTTCTCAAAACGTACTACACGATGAATAACACCCTGCATATTCGGTCTTACGTACATTACAAGGTCATATCTTTTAGGTCTTTTAGTCAGCTTCTTTATCAGCACTGCATCGCGTCCGCCTCGTATCATAGGGCGCATACTTATACCACTCGGTACACTCAGATAACTGCCGTGCTGTTCAAGCTGTTCAAGCTGTACCTTACCCATCAGTCGTCTATCGCACCGATTTTTCTGAGCTGTTCGATGACTTTCTTTACATCACGCTCCATAGCATCTTTCGGTCCGTCATACTTCTTCTGCATCTTTTCAACGATCTCAGCCTCTGTAGTATCCTTTTCGAGGCAGCCTATAATGAAGCCTGCTGTCTCGTTGCTGCGGACAAGTCCCGAAAACTTGCTTGCTCCCGTTGAAACGAGGAGCTTCTGATCTCCGTCATCGTGTGTGATAAAAGCCCTATTCAATTTCATAATAATCAACCTTTCATACCGTTATATGCGACTTCTGCCGCATCAATATCCATATTGCAGGCAAGCCTGTACAGCTCGGTCTTTTCCGACAATTCATCTATAAGCCTGAGAGTTTTCGCCATTTGCAGCGTCCTGAGCGGGCGATATACCTGCTGAAGGAGCATTGCATAAGCCTCGGATTTGTCGATCCTGACTATACTGTTTTTCTCACCGCGTGTAAGTATGCAGACAGCCTTCAGCGGGACCGACATATTGCAGCCGAGGCGGTGCTTTCCGTTGTAAGGCGTTCCGTATGCGACAACTCCGCTGTCCGTGATCTTTAGAAGCGGCTTATCGTCATTTACCATGACAGCCTTCTCTCCGAGATACTCGCGCCAGAGCCTTGTATGTGTGGATTTTCCCGTTCCCGACTTTGCGGTGAAGAGAAATCCCTGACCGTCAACCGCTATAACAGAGCCGTGGAACAGTATCGTATCATAATCAGGCATCTTTTCTGCGATTTTGCGGTAAACTGCCAGTTCCTCACGGTAGTCGTCAGAGGAAGCGAGCGGTTCCCTTCCCTCACGTTCCGCACATCTTATCTCGCGCTGAGTCTCAAAATCAATATCTTCCTGCGATATGATCACAGAAAAATCGGCAGCTTCATCAGTCTCATAATCGCAGCAATAGCTGTGGACCTTTTCATACATAGAGGTCACTTCAATGACCTTATCCGCTATTTTATAATTACGTGTAAACATTTTTCCCCCCATAAGTTAAAATGATATTAACATTATAACACATAATTACGAAAAATGCAACAGCCGCAGAATAATAGTGGTATATTTATTATCCGAGTAAAAAATTAAAACAACTCTTTTCTTGCATTTTTACCTGTTAAATGTTATAATACGGCATGAGCGGGACCATAAAGGCAGTACTTAAAGACGAACGCCTGACTATAAAGATCACACTGTAATATAGAACGAGCCGCAGGCATTGCCTGCGGCATTTGTGCTTATTCAGCTGCTGCTTCGTCGTTCTCCCTTATTTCAAGGTCGGTCGTATCATAAAGCACCTTTGCATGATTAAGACGTATCAGCTTCTTTTCAAGATGTTTTCCTGTGACCTTGTCTACCTTGTCACGATACACCTCGCCGTTTCGGTAAACAACTCCGTTTTCGCGGGAAAAGAACACATTTTCAGCGCTTATATGATACTTGTACCTCTGAGGCATGTCCGCTCTGAGCTCTCCGCAGAGATACTCGGGAGTTGTATATATAACGAGCTGATAAGTCCTGTTTGTCGTATTCTTGAAGCGGTAATCCAGATAATTATACATTATGGAAGTGCCTGTGCCGAAGGGTATCTTTCTCTGAAAATCAGGGAAAAGATCAAGTCCGTCATGGTGATGATGTTCTGTTATTTTAAGGTCGGAATGAAGTACCATCCAATGGATAAGATTTGTCATCTGACACATTCCGCCGCCTATTCCGGGTTCTGTGTGGTCGGCAAATATGGTAAGTCCTTCCTTATAGCCCTTCTTTTCCGTGGTATTTCCCACGAGATGCCAGAATGAGAAGGTCTCACCCGGACGTATGAGTATCTTGTTTATCTTCGGCGCAGCGATTGAAAGATTAACAGCTTTGTTTTCCTGCAATCTCATGTCAACATTGCCCAGTCTGCGCCTTATAAGTGAATTATGCCTGTATATCACATACGGCAGTCTTTCCTTCTGCTTCGTCTTTGCAAGATGCTTTATGCTGCAAAGATTTTTCAGAGACCTCATCAGGATACATCTTTTCTCCGAGATAGCATATGTAAGCGGCGATATCTCACAGAACAGTTTTCGCTTCATTGTAGTTACACCCTCAAATCAATTATAAATCGTCATTTTGCAGATAACTTCTCTTTATATCTGCAAGTGAATAATAAAATCCTTTATAGGTTTATTATAGCATATTTTGTCGCTGCTATCAACAGTTAATAAGATTTTGAACAGCCCTCCAGCGCCTAAATATTTTGTTTTTCTGATGACAAAACTGTAAAAATATGATATAATGTTTTAGCATCTCGTTTGGAGGAAAAATATGAACAAATACAAAAAACTCGCAGTCAACACGCTCATCTTTTCACTTGGCAGCTTTGGCGCAAAAATATTCTCCCTTTTGCTTAATAATCTTTACACAAAGCACCTTAGCCCGTCAGATCTTTATACAAAAAATCTCCTTGAAACACTTGTGCTTTTTCTGCTTCCTGTGTTCACTTTTTCACTGACGGAAGCTGTTGTGCGATACGGACTGGACAACGAATATGACAAAAAACAGATATTCACCACTGCAGGTATACTGACATTGGGCGGACTTGTCTTATTGCTGCCCGTAACTCCGTTTCTGCACCTTATCCCCATACTCAAGCCCATAAGAAGCTATACTATCCTGCTGTACATCTACATATCCGCTTCAGCGCTGAGGGCGCTGTGTTCACAGTTCGTAAGGGCAAGGAATATGGTCAGGCTTTTTTCCATAGACGGTATCCTTGCGACTATATCCCTTTTTGTATTCAATATCATCTTCATATCAGAGCTCGGAATGGGGATAAAGGGCTTCATGATCTCGATGATACTTTCCGATATCTGTTCGGCATTGTTTCTTTTTACAGCGGCAAAGCTCCGCAGATTTGCGGATATAAAAAGCTTTGATCCTTCCTTCGGACGAACTATGCTCCGTTTCACCCTGCCTCTTGTTCCCACAGCGGTAATGTGGACCTTTACAGGCTTTTCCGATCAGATATTCATTGGAAATATGCACAGTGACAAGTTCATACTCGGTGAAAAAGCGGCAGGCATCTACGTTGCTGCTACAAAGATACCTAATCTTATATCCATGCTCTCGACTATCTTCATACAGGCGTGGAATATGTCTGCTATAACGGAAAACAATTCTGCCGACAGGAACATATTCTACGAAAATGTCTATTCCGCCTATGAATCTCTGCTTTTTATAAGCTCAGCGTGTCTTATTCTGCTTATCAAGCCTGTTTCCGCTTTGCTCATAAACTACAGCAGATATCCCGAGTACAGGATAGCATACAGCTATACTCCGCTGCTTATTGCGGCTGCGGTATTCACCTGTCTGAACCTGTTCCTTGCAGGCATCTACACAGCCACAAAACATACCAAAAACGCTTTTTATACGATATTCGCTGTTGCTGCGGCGAATATCTTACTTAATCTCGGACTTATCCCCGTATTCGGCATACAGGGAGCAGCCCTTGCGACCTTTCTGAGTTACTTTATCTGCTACTGCATAAGAATGGCCGATGCAAGGCGCTATGTTCCCTTTCATTTTTCAGCTGCAAAAACTGCTGTGAATACGCTTCTTCTCCTGCTTATGAGCGTACCGATCATATTTGAACTTGATAAGTGGTACATTTACGAGCTCCCCATTGCTGCCGTTATCGCTTTCATCAATAAAAGAGCTGTATTTGATACAGTCAGGAAGCTGCTCGGCAGGGATAACAACAGCTCTGAGATCACAAGATGATCTTTCCTTTTATCTTAATCCGCTTCACAAGTAACTTTTACCTTGACAAGCAAGGTCTGAGGTGATATAATGCAATTAAAGCAGGCAGAACGGTATTTCCGCTGCCTCTGCTCAATTAATTTCATTTTAAGGAGATCGTTGTTTGAAAAACAATAACAGACCTGAGATAGCAGCGTAAACGGAAGGTTTGCGAATACTATCCCACACAAACCTCCCGTGTCCGGTCAACTATTTCAGGAGGAAAAAAATAATGAAAAATAATGACTATATCATCCGCAGGGAAACAGAAAAAGACTACCGCGAAGTTGAAAATATCGCCCGTGAAGCTTTCTGGAACCTCAACAAGCCCGGCTGCCACGAGCACTACTTCATACATATCATGAGACAGCATGAGGACTTTATCCCCGAACTCGACTATGTTATCGAAGTCGGCGGAAGGATGGTCGGCTGCGTTATGTACTGCAAGGCTAAGCTCAGAGATGAAAACGGCAGTGAAAAACAGATCGTCACTATGGGACCGATCTGCGTACTCCCCGAATATCAGCGAAAAGGTTACGGAAAAGCTCTGCTGAAGCACACCTTCGGTATAGCTGCCGATATGGGATACGATACTGTTATCAACTTCGGTAATCCTGATAACTACGTTGCAAGAGGCTATAAAAGCTGCCGTAAATACAACGTCTGCTTTGAGGGTGACTTCTTCCCTGCTGCGCTTCTTGTAAAAGTGCTGAAGGACGGTGCTCTTGACGGAAGGAAATGGTTCTACTGTCCCAGCGATGTGGAGGAGCTCTGTAATGACGAAGAAGCTGTCGGAGATTTCGACGCGCTCTTCCCGCCAAAGGTAAAGGGCTGGCAGCCAAGTCAGGAGGAGTTCTATATACACAGTCATTCAGTCATAAACCGCGAATGATATCATAAAGCTAAAAACAGCAGACATTGTCTGCTGTTTTTATTTTTACAAAAGGAAAAGGCCTCGCTTTTGATGCGAAGCCTTTTCCTTTTGGAGAGAAATTCTATTTGTAATGGATCGGTCACTAAGATTATTTGGATTGTCCGTAATAGGCATTTGCACCATGCTTACGGAAAAAGTGTTTATCAAGAAGTCTCTGCGGCATTACGCCCGTATCGGGACGAAGTGTCTTTGTAATCCACGCCATAGCCGAAAGCTCCTCAAGAACTACCGAGTTATGAACAGCTTCCATGCAGTCACCGCCCCATACGAAAGGACCGTGATTTGCCACCAGCGCAGCAGGAACATTCTTATAATCGGGACAGCATTCCACAATGACCTTGCCGGTTTCAAGCTCGTAATCGCCCTTGACCTCTTCATCGGTCATTTCCCTTGTACAGGGTATCTCACCGTAGAAATAGTCTCCGTGAGTAGTACCGAGAGGCGGTATTCCCATGCAGGCCTGTGCAAATGAAGTAGCATAGCGGCTGTGAGTATGAACTACTCCGCGTACTCCCTCAAAATTCCTGTATATCTCAAGATGTGTGGGTGTATCGCTTGACGGTGAAAGCTTTCCGTCGACCTTTTTGCCGTCGAGAGTCAGAACAACTATATCATCAGCCGTCATTGTATCGTATTCAACTCCGCTGGGCTTTATCGCCACAAAACCTGTCTCATGATCGTATTCGCTGACATTTCCCCATGTGAATGTAACAAGTCCGTACTTCGGGAGCAGAAGATTTGCTTTAAGGACTCTTTCCTTAAGCTCTTTAACGTCCATAGATCACATCTCCGATCATGATATCGCGTTCAAGCTTTTCCTTTGTTGTGTCCTTGTTGATAACTACGAGTTCGATACCCATGATACGTGCGAAATCTCTTACAGTTTCATCGGTGATATCGTAAGAAAGGACCGTATGATGTGCTCCGCCCGCGATTATCCAGCATTCAAGGCCCTCAAGGAACGAGGGTGCAGGTCTCCACATAGTTCTTGCAACAGGGAGATTAGGCATTGACTGGAAGGGCTTCTCGCACTCTACATCCTGCTGGATAAGTCTGAGTCTGCCGCCGATGTCGATAAGTGAGAGTGCCTTTGCCGAACCTGCTCTGCCCTCGAAAACTATTCTTGCAGGCGGTTCCTTTCCGCCTATTCCGAGGTGGTGAACCTCTATACGAGGTCTGTCTGCCGCAATTGAAGGGCAAACCTCAAGCATATGCGAACCGAGTATGAGCTTGCGCTCGTAATCGTATGTGTAATCCTCCATAAATGAGGTGTTTCCGTCGGGATACATTGCCTTTACAATAGCTGTCATACCTGCTGTTTTCCAGTCGCCCTCAGCGCCGAAGCCATAGCCCTTATGCATAAGGTGCTGTGTAGCAAGTCCCGGGAGCTGCTTCATGCCGTAAAGATCCTCAAATGTATTGGAGAAAGCCTTTGCGCCCTCGCGGACAAGTATCTTCTCTATTGCGATCTCTTCACGTGCCTGATATCTTATAGTCTCATCGTCAGCCTTGTCGTAGTCGTAAAGCTCTGCATATTCCTTCATGAGCTTGTCGATCTCGGCATCAGTAACAGCGTCCATGCACTTAACAAGGTCGCCGACTGCGAAGGTATTTACCTGCCAGCCGAGCCTGAGCTGAGCTTCGATCTTATCGCCCTCGGTAACAGCAACTTCACGCATATTATCACCGAAACGAACTATCTTAAGGCTCTTGCTGAACATTACACCAACAGCGGCACGCTGCCATTCAGCTATCTTAGCCTGTACCTCGGGATCCTTCCAGTGTCCTGCAACAACTGCTCTCGGCACGCGCAGCCGAGCCCCAATGAAGCCGTGTTCCCTGTCGCCGTGCGCCGACTGGTGAAGATTCATGTAATCCATGTCGATCGCTTCATTGGGAATAGTCTCGTTAAACTGCGTATGAAAGTGAAGCCAAGGCTTTTGTAAGATTGCAAGACCGTTTATCCACATCTTTGATGGTGAAAAGGTGTGGCAGAAAGTGATTATACCTGCACATTCGTCGTCGTAATTTGCTTCCTTGACGATGCGCTCTATCTCAGACTCTTTCTTTACAGTGAGCTTATACTCAACAGGGAAAGGAAGCTTTAATCCGTCAACTATTTTCTTTGAGTCCTCTTCTACCTGTCTCAGCGTTTCTTCGCCGTACAGGAACTGTGAACCCGTTATAAACCAGAATTTCATACTTTATCTATCCTTTCGTTCATTCGGACACAGCTGCTCTCACAGCTGAAAGTCCAGAAATATATTTTTTCATATATGCATTGATACCGTCCGTATCCTCCTTTGCCGGAACTACGGTAGTACCTTCCATGCCCGCAAATACGCGGCTGTTAAGGTAATCCTCAAGGCTCTCGCCGCTGCTCCTGCCGACCATGTATGCAGCAAGAAGAGCAATTCCCCATGCGCCGCCCTCTCCCGCAGTTTTCATCAGCGTCACATCGGAACCGAGAGCTGCTGCGAGGAAATTCTGACTCGGGAAAGGTGTTTTGAAGAAGCCGCCGTGAGCATATATACGGTCGAGCTTTACGTGCTCCTGCTCGGTAAGTATATCCATACCTGCCTTAAGCGAAGCAACACATGAATAAACAAGGCTCCTCGCAAGGTTTCTGATACTGAATTCGGAATCGGGGCTTCGCATAAGCAATGGTCTGCCGTCCTTGATCCCTGTAACAGGCTCGCCTGCATAATAGTTATATGAAACTATGCCGTCGCAGTCGGGACTTCCCTCTGCGGCAAGTGAATAAAGCGTATCGTACAGCTTTCCCTTTGGGAGCTCCATCCCGAACTCCTTTAAAAGTCCGCCGAACATACCGAACCATGCGTCAAGGTCCGACGTACAGCTGTTGCAGTGTACCATAGCAACAGGAGCTCCGCAGGGAGTAGTCACGATATCTATCTCACGGTGTACTTCCGAGAGGTTCTTTTCGAGCACTATCATTGAGAATATGGAAGTTCCTGCCGAAACATTTCCTGTTTTCGGGGTAATGCTGTTTGTTGCAGCCATTCCTGTCTGTGCGTCTCCTTCGGGAGGACAGAAAGGAACTCCCGCACCGAAAGTACCTGTGGGATCAAGCAGTCTTGCTCCCTCTTCCGTAAGCTTGCCCGCACATTCTCCTGCGGGCACTATACGGGGCAGCAGCTCCGCAAGCTTTACACGAAGCTCTGTACCTGCTGCAAGCTCGTCAAACTTTGCGAGCATACCCTTATCGTAATCACAGGTCTGCGGGGCGATCGGGAATATTCCCGAAGCATCGCCTGCGCCGATAGTCTTTTCACCTGTCAGGAGATAATGCACATATCCTGCAAGGGTAGTCATGAATGCAAGCCTGCCTATATGAGGCTCCTTATTCAGAACAGCCTGATACAGATGAGCTATGCTCCAGCGCTGAGGGATATTGAATGAAAATACCTCAGTGAGCTTGTCGGCAGCCTCTTCCGTCATGGTATTGCGCCACGTTCTGAAGGGAACCAGCTGCTGATCGTTTTCATCAAAGGCAAGGTAGCCATGCATCATTGCGGATATACCCATGCCTGCTGCTCTTTCGAGCTTTACACCATAGTTTTTCTCTACATTTTTCATAAGGTCGGCAAAGCATTCCTGAAGGCCCTTCTTCACATTGTCAAGTGAATAAGTCCACACACCGTCAAGCAGCTCGTTCTGCCAGTCATGGATACCTGCCGCAAGCGGCGCATGATCCTCACCGATAAGGACAGCTTTGATACGTGTTGAGCCGAACTCGATGCCAATTACCGCTTTTCCGTTTTTAATCAGTTCTGCACTGCTCATGTTTTAACTCCTTTTGCTTCCGCAGGCTTTTCCGCTGAAAGATTTTCCTTCTTGCGGCGGGCAATGATTATACTCTGGATAACGAGGAATATACAAAGCATCGAAGCGTTTGTGATACCTGTCCACCATGCCTGATCGAGACCTGCTGATGATACTATGTTCTGAATGAGAGCAAGTGAAAGTACGCCGAAAAATGTACCGATGATATTTCCGACGCCGCCCGTAAGCATTGTTCCGCCGATGATCGACGAAGCTATGGCGTTCATCTCCGCTCCCGTTGCGTGAGATGCCGAGCCCGAGCCTACGTGCATAAAATAAACAAATCCGCCGATTCCGCCTAAGATACCGCACATAAGATATGCAAGGAAGGTCGTTCTTTTTACGTTTATTCCGAGCATAAGTGCGCTTTGTCTGTTGCCGCCCACCGCATAGAAGCTTCTTCCTGTCTTTGTCCATTTGAGGAAGAGGAAAAGTGCGACAACGATCAGGAGAGCAATAACAACGCCGATCTCTATGTAAGCGTCGATATAGTCGCCTCTTTTGTTTACCGATCCCATACCCGGGATGATGATCCTTGTTTCCTTGAGCTTTACAAAAGCTTCATTCTGCACGTTGAAGGGGTTTGTATTAACAATGGTAGTCATACCTCTTGCAAAGAACATTCCCGCCAGTGTAACGATAAACGGCTGAATGTCAAGGTAAGCCACAAGGAAGCCCTGTATGATACCGAATGCAAGTCCGATACCGAGAGATATCATTACTGCACCGATCACGCTGCCGCTGTGCATATCAAGGTAAACGGCCGAACACATACTTACAAGAGCAGCCATTCCGCCGAGAGAGATATCTATACCGCCCGTTATCATGACCAGTGTCATTCCGCAGGCAAGTATTATCAGTGCAGCATTTGCGTTAAGCATATTAAAAAATGTCTGTGCTTTGAGGAAGCCCGCACCAAGTCCGAATATCGCAAAAGCATACATGAGTATGAACACGATTATGGTTATTGACATGAGCAGATTGGTGTCGGATAATCCTCCAAGCAGACGACGGTGTTTTGCGCCGTTTTTCATATCTGTTTGCGGCATAAATCATTCCTCCATTCCACGTCCGCGTTATCAGGCCTTACTCTCCGCTTTTTCGGGAGAACGCAGCTTTTTGAAAAATGCTGCCAGCTTTTCTCTTACGATCGGTGCGCTCAGTATAACGAGAGCGATAACAACTACCGCCTTATACGCAGGAAGAGCGTCCGCCTGTACCTGAAACTTGTAAAGTGTTGTTGTAAGGAACTGTATTACATATGCTCCGAGTATGGAAGCATATATGTTGAATTTACCGCCGCTGAGGGAGTTTCCGCCAAGCGCCACAGCAAGGATTGCATCCATTTCGATATCCTTTGCCACTACAGAGTAGTTGATAGTCGAAAGACGGCTCACCTTGATAAATCCTGCAACCGCTACACAAAGTCCGAGTATAACGTATGTCACGAACTTGATGAGTGCAGGATTGAGACCGTTAAGGCGCGATGTCTTTTCATTGATGCCCACAGACTGAACATACAGCCCAAGATTTGTGAACTTCAGCGCCAGCCATGTTAATATAAAGCATAAAATAGCGATGAAGAACGGAGTAGGTATCGGTATTCCGGGGATGTATCCGCCGAAATATGTAAATGTCCTGTCACTTACCACAGGGAGCTCATTGTTGTTTATCCATGCTGCGATGGAGCGTCCTGCCGTAAAGAGTATCAGGGTAGCGACCATAGGCTGTATCTTGAAAACGGATACCAGAGCTCCGTTGAAAGCTCCGAATGCCATTGCCACAAGGCAGCTTACGAGAAATGCAGCTATAATGGGAGCCTGCAGTGTCTCTGGATGAGAATTCGTGCCGCAGAGCACTCTCAGCACCACGCTTCCGCTTATAGCGATGGCAGCGCCCACACTGATATCCTGTCCGCGCGAAGCAGCCGTGACCAGCGTCATGCCTATTGCAAGTATTGCAAGCTCTGAGCCGTAGTCGATTATTGATATAAGGTTTCCCGAGAGGACGGGATCGCCTTCGCTGTTGTGTCCGAGGGTTATTTTGAAAAACGACGGATCAACTATAAAATTGAATATTGCAAGTATTATCAGAGCAGCGATCGGTATAAAGATCTGCTTTCTTATTATTGCTGACAAAAATGAATTTTTTTCAGCCGTTCCGACTTTTTTCTGCATTACCGATCACCTCCTGCGATAGTATTCATAATGGTATTCTGAGTGAGCTCGTCACCTGTAAGCTCGCCTACAAGCTTACGGTCACGCATAACGAGCAGCCTTGAACAGGTACGCAGCATCTCGTCGGTCTCCGATGAGATGAAGGTAATGCTCATGCCCTCGGAAGCCAACTTCAGAACAAGCTTCTGAATATCGACCTTTGTACCAACGTCGATTCCGCGGGTAGGTTCATCGAGTATAAGGTATTCGGGATTTGTAAGCAGCCAGCGTCCGAGGATGACCTTCTGCTGATTTCCTCCCGAAAGTGACTTGATCGGTGTATTTACGGAAGCAGTCTTTATATCGAGGAGCTTTATGTACTCCTCTGCGAACTTGACTGCCTCAGCCTTTGAGAACGGCTTGAAGAAGCCCTTCTTGACCTGTAATGCAAGTATGATATTGTCCTTTACGGAAAGATCTCCCACTATTCCGTCGCGTTTGCGGTCCTCGGGAAGATAAGCGATGCCGTTTTTCATAGCATCTATCGGCTTGCTGATCTTAACTTCCTTACCATTGACCTTTACTTTGCCGCCTGTTACCTTATCGGCGCCGAATATGGCTCTCACGCACTCGCTGCGTCCCGAGCCGAGAAGTCCTGTGAAGCCGTTGACCTCGCCCTTGCGGATATTGAAGTTGAAAGGCTTTATGCCTTCAGAGCTGCAAAGTCCTTCAGCCTCATAGACGAAGCTCTTGTCCTTGTCGCTGAATGTCGGGATGTCGTTCTTGATATCAGCCATATCGTCAAGCTCCTTGCCGAGCATTTTCGATACGAGCTGTACACGGGGCAGCTTTTCGATCTCGTATTCGCCCACAAGCTGTCCGTCACGCAGCACCGTTATACTGTCACAGACCTCATAGACCTGATCAAGGAAATGGGTAACGAATATGATGCCTACTCCACGCTCCTTGAGCTGTCTCATAAGCTTGAACAGCTTTGCGACCTCAGATTCGTCAAGAGAAGATGTCGGCTCGTCAAGTATAAGCACGCTGCACTCCATATCCACAGCTCTTGCTATAGCTACCATCTGCTGCACTGCAATAGAGCAGCTTGCGAGCTGCTGAGTCGGTTTTACTGCTATACCGAGCGAATCCAGCAATTCTCCCGCCTTTTTGTTCATGCTCCTCCAGTTTACGAGCCTGCTTTTGCCTCTGCCGAGGAAGATATTCTCTGCCACTGAGAGGTTCGGGCAGAGGGATATCTCCTGATATACCGTGCTTATTCCGAGATTCTGAGCTTCCTGAGGCGAATGTATCTGAACAGGACCGTTCTGTCCTTTGATGAAGATATCTCCGCTGTCCTTTATATGTACACCCGTAAGCACCTTTATGAGTGTTGATTTTCCCGCGCCGTTTTCACCCATAAGTGCGTGTATCTCGCCGCCGCGCAGAGTAAAATCAACATTCCTGAGAGCTTTTACACCGGGAAAGGACTTGTATATCCCCCGCATCTCCAGCAATGATTTCTCCTGCATTGCTTTTCCTCCTAAGTGAGTTTTCATGCTTTTCCGTAATCTCCCATACGGAAAAGTTTTTAAAATTAGTGCGGTGACATAGAGCATTCACGGATGCGTCACCGCACTTGATCATAGTTATTCAGTGTCCTGTAACACTTTGCATCAGATACCGTACTGCTCTACGTCAGCGTCGGTAATGGTCTTAGCATCAAAGCCCTTTTCGTCCATGACGATCTTCTTGTCCGAAAGAGTCTCGCCCTTTTCAAGCTTATCGATTATGTCAAGGATATAGGACGACTGGAAAGGATTGCACTGTCCGTCATAGTTCCAGTTGCCTGCCTTGAGCTCCTTAAGCGCCCACTTGTTGCAGTCGAAGCCTATAACGACTACATCCTTGTCAACGCCGTGTGAGATATTTGCTCTGTCGAGAGCAGCGACCGCGCCCTTGGCCATATCATCGTTTTCAGCATAGATAACATTAAACTCCTTATTTGCATCTATAGCTGCCTGAACGATCTGCTGCGCCTTTTCAGCATTCCATTCAGCTGTCTGCTGAGTAACGATGTTCCAGCCGAGCTCCTTTGCAGTGTCGTCAAGAGCCTTTGAACGACCCTTCTGAGCAGCCGAGCCCATTACGCCCTGAAGGTGGATGATATCGTATGCCTTGAGGTCCTGTGACTTGAGCCAGTCAACTGCCTGCTCGCCCTCCTTATCCATATCGGAAACGATGGAAGCATCATAGAGGCTCTCGTCAGCGTCGATTGTACGGTCGAAGAGGATAACTCTTACGCCTGCGTCCTTAGCGTCCTTGAGAACGGAATCCCAGCCTGCCGTATCGGCTGCGGAGAGAAGAAGATAATCAACTTCGTCCTGAATGAACTTCTGAGCGGCATTGATCTGCTCCTCATTCTTAAGGCTGTACGCAAATGAAGCATCAAAGCCGTTTTCCTTTGTGAAGGTAGCCTTAAGATCATTAACGTTGGCTGTACGATAGCCCGACTCGTTCGGATCGTTATTGATAATGCCTACTTTTATCAATGAACCCGACTTGTTGTCGTCGCTCTTTGGTGTGTCTGCATCTGTAGCCTTGGGTGCTGTTGTTGTGTCGGTCTTGTTTGATGAGCTGCTTGTCTCGCCGCAGCCTGCAAACATTGCTCCGCAGAGTATCGTACTTGCTGCCATTGCCAGAATCTTTTTCATTTTCATAATTAAAATTCCTCCATCCGAATTTATTATGCCATTAACGTACATTCCGTTAACTTGTACTTACATTATAATCAATTTGTACTTACATTGATACCGAAAATGTTACACTAAATGTTTATTATTTTTGGGGTATACTGTCTGTTTTCATTTCAGGGGCAGACATTCGCACTGTTCTGGAACTGTCTCGGAGTCTGTCCCGTGTACTTCTTGAATATCTGGCTGAAATACCTGTAATCGCGGAATCCCACGTCATAGGCCACCTCGTATATCATCTTGGAAGTACAGCACAGCAGCTCCCTTGCGTGACCTATCCTTGCAACCGCAATATATTCGGACAAGTTTTGTCCGTACTCCTTTTTGAACTGTGCACTGAGGTACGAAGGACTGAGTCCTACAGCCTCTGCAACGATAAGGAGCGAAAGCTCGTCGTTCATGTAGTTCTTGTCTATGTAGTCCCTTGCCTTGGCAACAATGCTCCTGCTGCTCTCTTTAGCCGATTCTATGCGCCACATTATGCAGTCGCGGACTATCTTATGCAGGAATTTCAATGTATCGTCAGCAGTCATTAGCTCAGTGCCTATTTCGTCAGCTGTGCCGAAATGTCCGAAGAACTTTTCATTGCTTATACCGATCTTCCTTGCAAATGTATGGGCTGCGACATATATGTCCATACAAACATACAATCTTATCATCAGTGACTTTATCCTTATATATTCCACCTCACTGAGGATAGAATCAAGTATCTCGTCACAGCTTTCCAGGCTCCCGCTTTGCAGCAGGTCCTCAATCTTCTTGATATCAAGACGTTTGACGTCCTGTACCATGTCTTTTTTCTCGTTCATGCTTAATATCCCTCATATCAGATCACATTTCTCAGAGTTGTACATACGAAGCTCAGAGTTTTTTCACGGAATCCCGTATTTTCAGTTCGGGAGTAAATATTATGTCGTTATTCTCGGCTGTGAATGAGCTTATCCTGTCGATAAGCTTTTCAGCAACTGCTTCACCGAGCTTTCTCTGCGGATGAACTACCGTAGTAAGTGGAACATCGCATATAGACGCATATTTTGAATCGTCAATGCTTATCACGGAAAGATCATCGGGAACGCGTATATCATGCTCCTTGCAGAATTGCAGGAGCTTTATCGCAATGTTGTCATTATAACATACGACCGCAGTTGTCTCGTTCAGGAACTCCAGCAGATGATTTCCGCCTGAGGTAAATAAAAAATTCTTGTCTGTAGTAGCGAACCACAGTACATTTTCCTCAGCATTTTTCAGACCGTGAGCTATGCAGCTCTTTGTAAAGCCGCTGTAGCGCTTATGTCCCTGTATATCGTCAAGAGCGAAAATGCCCGCGATCTTGGTATGTCCGCAGTCGAAAATGTAATCCGCCGCCATTTTGCCTGCCGCTTCATCGTCCATAGCCACGCAGGGATACTCCGACCATGTGTACTTGGCGTTAAAGAATACCACGGGGATATTCTTGCTCCTGAGCTCACCGTAAAGAGCCATATTCGGATTAGGCAGAGCGCTCTTGGAGGGCTCGACTATAAGCCCCTGAACTCCGCCGGATATCATGCTCTGAAGCGCCTGCTGCTCCTCGGCAACTTTATTGTGAGTTATGGCAAGCTGCATGGAATAGCCCGAATCATTGAGCACGCTTTCGATACCAGTAACGATCTGAGGGAAAATATAATCAGTAAAATAAGTGGATATTACTCCGATATTGCGGGTCTGGACCTGTGAAGCAGGGATATTCTGCGAAATGCCGTTTGAAACGAAAGCTCCGCTGCCTCTCACTCTGCAAATAACATTGTCGTTTTCAAGACACATAAGAGCCTGCCTCACGGTCTGTCTGCTGACGCCGTGGATCTCGCAGAGCTCCTTTTCGGTGAGAAAACGATCTCTTGGTCTGAGACCTTTAGAAGTGATGTAATTCTTTGCCCATTCCACGATCGTCAAGTATTTATAGTCTTCCATAATATCCTCCCATGGCCGAAAAACACGATCGGCTTTTTCTTCATAATACCATACAATCCGCAGTTTGTAAAGACAACTTTTGCAATATGCTTACAAATTTGTATGTACACACAAAAATGCTTTTCCCCGATTGTGCATTACGTCAAATCAAGGGAATATTTTCGTCCATACATCTTCCGTAAATTAAAAGAATTTGTATTGTATGGCTTAAAAAAAATAGTTTTTATCATAAAATATTAATAAAATATCGATTGAATGTTATAATAAAATATGGTATAATAACATTAGCATCAATTCTGAAATGCTATCTGATAGAGAGGTGTTTTGATATGGATTTTCGCAATTTTCTCGAATCCTTTGACTCTGTTACCTGCATAATGTCAGTCGAAAAAAAAGCAGACGGAGGATACGGTGACATTAGAATAGTTGACGGCAACAAGGCATATATTGATTCAATTGAACGGAACAACGACGGAAACACCGATATAGCCAAGGAAAAAGTATTTGTTCCGAATTCACTTTATACCAAATATTTTCCCCACGATATGAATTTCGAGGATTTCTGCTACCGTGCCGCGGTCAAAAAAGAGGTGCTGCACACATACGTACACCCCGAACGCTTCGACATATGGTTCAATCTTTTCTTCATGCCCGTAAAAAGCGACGATGATAATATCGGATACTGCACATACACTTATACTATCACATTAAACGCAGATTCAAAGCTTATGTCCGATATTCCGCTCGAAACAGCTTCAAATGTGCTTCAGGCGTGTATAAAGCTCTACAGCGGTTCGGATTTCCAGACCTCGATCAACGATGTCACAGCTCATATTCGTCAGCTCTGCAACGCCAACCGCTGCTGCATACTGCTCACGGATTTCAATGCGGGTATGTGCAGACTTTTAAGTGACGATCATGTTGTTGAAGGTCCGCAGGGACCGATAACGGGTATAATCACCCCTGAGTTTTTTGATATTGTACAGACATGGCCTGCAACTATCGACGGCAGCGACTTCCTTATGATAAAAAACGAAAATGATATGCAGGCTCTTAAGGCACGTAACCCTGCATGGTATGAATCCCTTAAACAGTACGATACTAAAACTCTTGTTCTTTTCCCTCTCAACTATAACAGAGAGACTAAAGGCTATATATGGGTGACCGAGTTTGACGCCGAAAACGCTCTCAAGATACGTGAGACACTTGAGCTTACCACTTATTTTATCTCATACGCTATAGCGAACTATCAGCTCCTTAACCGTCTTGAGATAATGAGTACCCTCGATCTCCTTACAGGCGTCAAAAACCGCAATGCCATGAATAATCGCGTTAATGCCCTTGTTGACGGCAAGGAAGCCTATCCCGATGATCTCCGTATCGTATTTGCCGATCTTAACGGACTAAAACAGGTCAACGACACAAGCGGACATATCGCGGGAGATCTTCTCATCAAAAATGCCGCGTTTATATTGCAGGAGATCTTTATCGGTCAGGACGTTTATCGTGCAGGCGGCGACGAGTTCACTGTATTTATATCAGGAATGAGCGACGATGAATTTGAGAAGAAGATCGCCAAGCTCAAAAGCTACGCAGACAGCCCCGAGGGCGTAAAATTTGCTGTAGGCTACTGCTCGGATGAAGGCAGACACGATGTAAGATTTGCAATGGCAACTGCCGATGAAAGAATGTACGAAGACAAGGAAGAATACTACAAGCGCTATCCCGAGCGCAGACACAAGTAAAACTTCGTCCCGAAGCGGGAAAAGTCCGCTTCGGGGCTTTTTTATGCATATTTTCCACCAAAGACGCATATGTTCCCTTTGACATATCGTGTAAATAATGTTATAATAAGTGTATAATTATTAAAGTGTCGAAACATCATACGGAGGTGACACTTATCAAAATACATACCAAACTTTCTCTTCTGCTCGCGGCTGTATCTTCCGCTTTTATCATGCAGTTTTCCAATACATATGCTTACGCGGCAGCAGAGGACTTCTCAGCAACAGTTCCGCAGGCTTCCGAAAAAGGCATCATCACTCTTGGCACAGATCAGCAATGGTTCAAGGCCACAGAGCTTGAAAACGGCAGGAATTACCTTATCGGCATAAAAAAGCCCGACGGAAGCACTGTTCTCCTCACAGCCGACGACCATATAACCCCTGAATACATATGGCATTTCTCCGAAGAAAAAATGGTCACCAGCACTTCGCCTCATTACAATTATCTGTATACTGATACTCACCGCCTCTGCTGCCACGAGAACGATCTTTATCTCTCGCAGAACTGGTGGACAGACGGCGATCAGACATGGGATTACCATGACGGAAAGCTCTTTTTCAATGACAACGGCACAAGGACCTACCTCACATATTCCGAGAGCAGCTCCGTCCCCTTCGGCTGTACGGACAATGCTGCCGATGCAGCCGATATAGAGCTTTTCACAAGGGGCGAAGAGCTTGCGCGATGCATAAAAAAGCAGCCGTGCTCAGACAGCTTTGTTATCGAGGGCAGCGGATATGCCGCGCCCGAATATAATGTTGAGCTTATCAGTGACGATATAATCACAGACAGTGTAAGGTGGTTCACGGACGGCGAAGAAAGCGGCACAGGCGGGCTGAGCTTTACTGCCGACAACCTCACCGACCTTCCCGCAGGGATACACCACGTAAGCTGTATCGTGGAAGCTCACGACAATGAAGATCATTACTACCGTGAAAAGTCACAGGAAGCTCTTTTTGTAGTCACAAAAGGCGTTGTTCCCGATTCAGTCATCACATTTTCCGATGTGCATGAGCAATATGACCTTATAAGTAACGCCATCGGCAATATCCTTGACCGCACAGGAGGCTATATTCCGTCGCTTATAGTATGCACGGGCGATCTGATAAACGGTCCGACAATGGACTATGATACAATGATAAATACCTATGCCCCAAGGCTTAAGCCCTATCTCGGCGGACTTGATACGGTATACGTTGCAGGAAATCACGACTCATCAAAAGCTGTTTCCGAGCTTTCCGTAAAAGCTGCACTCGGCGCTGACAGCGGCTTTTCAGACGGCTGCGGAGTCATATTCCGCGGCAGCTCCGACAGTGTTTCCTCAAACGGAAAAAACAGCACTGCCGCAAGGGACGTGATAGTTTACGGCATCAACTACGGAGCTCTGGAAAACGATACTTCCTCAGTGCAGGATTATGGCAGCGTAAAAAGTCAGCTGGACAGTTTCCTCAGCGAAACAGCAAAGAACTACAAAGGCGAGATCATCATTATTTCTGCTCATGCAGGTCTCCACGCATTGGGGATACAGCCTCAGAGCGGCAACAGCGTCGGAGCGTGGGCAGGCTCTTCCGCCTACAATATAAGCAATTCTTACGATATTGCCGAGCTTATAAACTCATATTCAAAAAAGTACGGCATGAACATTCTTTTCCTGTTCGGACACGACCATTCACGGGGCGAAACCGAGTTCATACTCACTGAGGGCGACAAGCTCATATGTCCTACAGATTCCGAAGAGCATAAGACAAAGGAGCTCACCCTTGACTTTACATATGCACAGTCAGGCTACCTTTCCACAGTCATCGGGATTGCCGACGCTCATTACAGCTTCATATACAGAAACGGCAATGACCTCGCGTATGAGCTGTTTCACGCAGGCTCCTCAGAGTACATAAGGCATACGGATATCCCTCTGCGGAATGTAAAGCTGCTCTCCTCGGGAAGCTCTTCTCCTGTAGTGAAGACCGATAATAAGATAAAAGACAGCCCTAAAACTTCCGCAAGCTTCAGGATAACACCTTTTCTGATAATATCCCTGTGTCTTGTTCTGATAAGCCGAAAGCGCAAAAAATAAGCATAAAATCTTATACTCATAATCCAAAAGCCCGAAAGCGATAAAAAACGCTTTCGGGCTTTTTGTTACAGCTCTATCACCTTAGTTGCGACCTTTTCGCGGAAACACGAATCATGCTCCACAAACAGCATTGTAGGTCTGTATCCGAGCAGAAGCTTCTCGATCTGCATACGTGAAAAAACATCAATGTAATTCAGCGGCTCGTCCCATATATAAAGATGAGCGGGAGTAAGCAGGCTTGAAGCTATAAGTATTTTCTTTTTCTGTCCCTCGGACAGCTCAGTAAGCGGCTTTGCAAACTGTGAGCGTTCAAAATCAAGCTGTCTGAGAATAGTACAGAACATACTCAGGTCAATACCCTTTGAATAACAAAAATCATTTATACTCCCCCTCAGCATGGAAGTATCCTGATCCACATAGGATATCACAAGTCCCGAAGCAACTTCGCAGATACCGCTTTCGGAAATGTTCTCCCCCTTTGACGCATCACCTGATTTTGCGAGTATAGTCTTTATCAGCGTCGTTTTGCCGCAGCCGTTCCCGCCGTTAAGTGCAGCTCTGTCCCCCCTTTTCAGCTCAAAGGTAAGTCCCGAGAATACATCATTTTCCGCCCCCCTGTACTTTAAACTGAGTTCACGGACATTGATAAGAACGCTGCTGTGATGCACGAGCTGAGTGAGCTTCAGCTCGGGAGTCCTCTCAATATCGCCGAGAAGCCCCTCTTTTTCCTCGATCTCCCTGCCTATGCGCTTTTCGATACTTTTGACTCTGCTCTGCATTTTCTTTGTCTTTGCACCGATGAATGAGCGTGTACTGATACATCTGTCATTCTCTTTTATGGGATCGAAGCCTATTTTTGTGCGCTCGCTCTTATCAGCCCAGTCGGAAGTCCTTTTGGCAGCCTGTCTCAGCTTTTTTATCTCCTTTCTGTGCTTCTCGTTTTCAGCCCTTGCAAACTGATCCTTGCGCTGTTTATTCTCCCACCAGCTTGAGAAATTGCCGCTCTGTACCTCTATGCTCTTCCTGTTGAGCACAAGGACGTGGTCTATGCAGGCGTCAAGAAGCTCGCGGTCGTGTGATACAAGTATGAACCCGCTCTTTGACGCAAGATACTTCTTTACAGTTTCCCTTGCATTGCGGTCAAGGTGATTTGTTGGCTCGTCTATCAGCAGAAACTCGTTCTCTCCCGAGAACAGCACCGCAAGCAGCACCTTTGTACGCTCTCCGTGGCTGAGCGTACGGAACGGTCTGTATAGCAGCTCCGCAGTTTCGTCAAGCTGACCGAGCTCACAGATAACGCGCCACTCCTCGCAGCCATGCTTTATATCACCGATGAACTCCGAAGCTGTACTTTCGACCTGTTCAGCTGTAAGCTGATACGGGAAATACTCAAAAGCCGATGAAGCATCTATCGAACCGCTGTAATTGTATTTCCCCATGAGAAGACTCAGAAATGTCGTCTTGCCCTTTCCGTTCCTGCCTATAAATCCCAGCTTCCACGAAGTATCTATTGAAAACGAGACATTTTCAAAAACGTTGTCAAAACTTCCCTCATAACCGAATGTGAGGGAATTAACACATATCTGTGACATGATAGTTCCTCCTTCCGAGGTCCAAAAAAGGACCTTTTGCTGCCAAAAGATCCCATTACGCACTTATAACCTCACGGAAAAAGGGTGACTTACCTGTAAAACGGTCACCTTGCAATATATAAAAGCAAAAAGAGGTTATGAGAACATAATCCACTTTTGGCAACATGACAAGACAGTATGCCTTTACATCACACTGTCAGATTGATATTCATGTGTTCAAAAGTGAATTATCTTTTCATCCTCACACCTCTTTCGTGTATTTCTATTTGTATTATAACACAGCTTCTTTCGTTTGTCAAGGAAAATGCCGCAGTCAAGCTGCGGCATCATATATATCAACATCCCCAGAATCTGTACATCTCGAACACAGCTATTGCCGAGGCTGTCACGATATTGCCTGCAATGCTGAAGAAATAGCATATCTTACCGTATTTTGAAATCTTTCTTCTGATGATAAAAGCTGCTCCCGCAGCCGCAGCTGCCGCACAGACCACAAAGCTTATTATCTGTGTAACACCTGCACAGGCACCTAAGGACTTTGAAATTCCTGTGTCCGACATTGCCGCCACCAATAAAACAGCTATCGCAAGAAGTGAAGCTGCCTTTGCAAGCTGAGCCCACGTGAATATGAATTCACCCTTGTACGGGCTGATGATCTTTGCTTTTTTTAGCCTGCGCTTTGCAAGGAGCACGAATATAGCTGAAATGCCTGCAAGGAAAAATGCAGACAATAAGCATATCTTCGGCACGTACATCTTTACAGGGATATACTCTGCCGACCCTAATCTTATTCCTTCGGTTCCGTCGGAATATCTGCTTCTTCCGAATATTTCGGCTCTGTCACTGTAATTGTCAACATATGTGAGCTTGTAAACGTCATTTCCTATATCGGTCATTCCTTCGATCTTGTCTCCATCAACAATTCCCAGAAGACTGTAAAATTTGCCTATTCCCTTTAAAGTTGTACGCGAAAAAGTATATTCACCCTTAAGCTCCACGGACTTTTCGTTTTGTGATGAAAGCTCCTTACCCGTATAATCTCCGAAAACATACTCAGGCAGCAAGCTGAACATCGGATTATAATTATGGTCGGAATTCGTAGTCAGCACTACAAGTCCGACCTTTGAATCACGGTTGAAAAGCATATTTGCAACTCCTGAATTTGTACCTCCGTCGTGTCCGTACACACGAACCGCATATTCCTGTGGCCAGAATCCGTAGCTGCAGCAGGGTATATCGGACTCGCCGTAAAATGCCGAACCCGAGAACAGCTTCTCCTGTGTTTCCGCCTTTTCAAAAAGCGGGTGCTCGTCGTCAACGAAAGCCTGTGCATATCTTGCAAGGTCACCGATAGTTCCCACAGCAGCACCTGAAGGATAGATCGGACAATATACCGGCTCGGCGCCTGTTTCCTCCCATATAGGCAGCATCATAGGCATTGTGTATGATCTCAGTTTTTCGCGCTGCTCCTTCACCCACATATTATCACTGTGGTCTGCCGAAACAGCCGTATGCTCCATTCCGAGAGGCTCAAGGATATTCTTATGGACATATTCGGTATAGTCCATGCCGCTTACCCGCTGAACTATAAATCCCGCAAGGGCTGCTCCCCAGTTGGAATAGGACGAGACCTCACCTGGACGAAAAGTCTGTGCAGGCTCGATCTTACGCAGTTCCTCCTCAAGTGAGCCTATATCATCCGCGTCCCTGACAAATAATCTGTATGTACTTTCGCACCAGCCCCCCTGATGATTCATAAGGTCTGTGACTGTAATAGTATCATCATAGGTAAGGTTATGCAAAAATCCGTCGGGAAGATAAGTGCGTATATCAGCGTCAAGGTCTATCTTTCCCTGCTCCCACAGCTGCATGATGCTGACCCATATCATGGTCTTGGATATGCTTCCCCACTCGTATACAGCATTTTCGTCGTTGACAATATCATCTTTCATATTGATGTATCCCTCATAATTGGTATACAGTATCTCGTCTCCGTGAAAAACTGCGGCAGACGTAGGCGGCAGCTTACTATTAATTTCTGAACCGTATGTATTTGTTAAGAACCCGACCTTTTTTTCAAATGCACTAACGGAAATACCTGACGGCAAAGTTAATTCTTCGTCTTTTTCCGCTGCAAAAGCAGTGCCTGAGACCGCGATGCCTGCCGCAAGAACCAAAGCCGCAGCCCTGCCTATCATTTTATTTATAAGTTTCATGACAATCCCCCTTACAGCTCTCTCTTTTCATAGTCCACAACAGCGCAGACTGCCATATATACTGCAAATCCGTAGCCTGCTGCGATGAACAGCAGCATTGCCAGCATTCCGTCAAAGGGGACTGCAAGTGACTTTATAACCGAGAAGAACATAGCGTTCACGGGGAACACTATTTTCTTCAAAGGCGTGAACACTATTATCGCCACTAAAAATCCAAAGCCGAAATATCCACCGACTACCTTGAGAACTCCCTTCAGTGCAGCATTCTTTTTTGGCTTGTAGCCCTTTTTGTAGTATTTTCTCAGCATTGATGACATTACCATAAGCGAGATCATGAATATCATACCGAACACTATCCTTGAAGCTGCTTTATTTATAAACGGCATAAGAGCAGCCTCGAGGAACTTGTTCGTATCAGCATAAGCGCCGTCCGTCCAAACAGTATCATAAAGTCCGCTTTTATTGGTAATTGACATTATAATGAAGGTTATTATCCCTGTTATTGTTGTAATGAGTGTAAGCAGGGCAAATCTTGCGATGACTACGCTTTTTCTGTCCGTAGGAACTACTCCGAAGCTCTTTCTGTAGCCTTTTTTCTCCTCATTGCTGAGCAGCATATTACACATAACGATAGCAACGACCAGAACAAACAGTGAAACGAAAGAGCCTGCAAAGATAAGAGCTATACCCAACACTATCGTAAAGAACAGAAAGAACTTAAAGTCAGTATCCTTTTTCCCCTTGAATCCCATGAGATCTATACGCATAAGATCTATTATCCTTTTCATAGTAACCACTCCTATATTTCGTAGTCAGCCGTCTTTTTCTCTGCGATGCGGCAGAATAAAATGCCCAAAGCCACAGCAGCGGCGTTGAGAGCGATCCCCCATATCCATGTACCTGCAGTCGTTGACGGAAAGAGCCATTCATCATACGGCGGTATTATTCTTTTCATAACAAGCTCAACACTTGCTATGATCGCGATTATTACAAATGAAAAGACAAGCAGTACGTTTCTTATATCGTGTTCATGCTTTTCTATAGCCGCCCTCATGTTAATGAACGTGACCTGTACGATCAGCAAAGCACATACAAATATAACGAGATGAACAAATTTAAAAATACTGCCCGGTGCCACTTCAATGCCGTCAAGAATGTGTATTTCTTTGCAAAACACTTCAAACTTCAGCGGGAATATCTCATAAAGCTTTGATATTTTGCTTATCCCCATGAAGATAAGTGTAATAAGCTCGCTAACAATGACAGAAACGATAGTCTCTGCAAACTCAGCTCTTACAAAGGAAGCTCTGCTCACAGGAAGTATACCGCGTACTCTTCGGAAATTCGGATTATTTGCAGCCGCCTGTGCAGGACTGAAGAACACTGCACATAATACTGTAAGCAATCCACCGAATATGGGATTGAATATACCGAAAGCAGTCAGTATAAGGCATATAATAAGCATTCCGCCGCAAAAAGGCAGCGCAGAATTTACTGAGGTAATAAAATCAAACCTTATCAGCTTCATTATCTCCTTCACGGCGATCCTCCTTTGCAATATAGACCAGTATCTCGTCGATGCTTGCCTTTTCGGTCTCAAGCTCGTCGGAGAGCATAGCTGTATCCTCCGCTTTCATCATGGCGTCGAAGCCGTTTCTGTAGCCGTGGAAGCCTATGAGCTTATCCTTAACCCCCGAGGGTATATCCTCCTCTGCTCCCTTAACTACAACATAGCCGTCTGTGAGCTCATCCTTAGTACCCGTGAACCAAACCTTTCCGTTGTGGAGTATAGTCACATAATCGGCGATACGCTCCACATCGGAGGTGATATGGGTCGAAAACAATACGCTTCTTTTTTCGTCCTCTATGTACTCGGCAAGTATATCAAGGAGCTCATCACGGGCAACAGGGTCGAGACCGCTTGTAGGCTCGTCAAGTATCATGAACTCAGCGTTGTGAGAAAGCGCAACAGCTATCATCAGCTTCATTTTCATGCCCTTTGAGAAGTCCCCCACAGCCTTATCTGTCGGCAGTCCGAATTTCTTTATCCTTGCGGCATACTCGCCGCTGTTCCATTCCTTGTAAAAGGGTCTGAACTGTTGTTCTATCTGCTTTACATTGAGGTTATCGGCGATGTATAAACTGTCGAAAACAACTCCCAGCTTCTCCTTTATGGCGATAGTATCCTTTACGCTGTCAAGCCCGAAAACGCTTATCTTTCCGCTGTCGAACTTAGCCATATCAAGTATTGAGCGGATAGTCGTGGTCTTGCCCGAGCCGTTCTCCCCAACAAATCCCATGATAAAACCTCTCGGCAGCGAAAAGCTCACATCTTTGAGCGCAAATCCCGCATAAGTCTTGTTAAGTCCTCTGATCTCAAGAATATTATCCATAAATCATTCCTCCATAAATCTTTTCAGAGCTTCAACTATCTCGTCATCGGAAAGTCCCGCATTTCTGCCGTTTGCCACCACTTTGTCCATAGCCTCCTCCATTTCGCAGAGCATACGCTCGCGGAGGAGCTCGTTATTGCGCGGTGCAACGAAGAAACCCTTACCCGTAACGGATATGATGAACCCCTCGTCCGCAAGGTCGTTGTAAACTCTCGTAGTGGTTATCGCACTAATCTTGAGGTCACGGGCAAGCTGCCTTATGGACGGGAGCTGCTCGTTTTCCTCGGTTTTTCCCTCAAGGATCTGAGCCTTGATCTGTTCCTCTATCTGCTCATAGATAGGGACATCTGATTTGTTTTTTATGATTATCTTCATGAAGAGCCTCTTTTCTTTAACTGCATATACTGTACATGCCTGTACTTATCTGTATATATACAGTATAGCACCTATGATGCCATTTGTCAATACCCATTTTTGACTTTTTTCATTCATCTTTAAATGCAAAAGAAAAACCCCTGAAATTCAGGGGCTTTCTGATATAATAATATTAAAATCCGTCTTTTTCCGCGGCGTTAACTGTGGGGAGTGAAATCCTCACCGTAATTAAGTCCATAGCCCTTTTCAAGCCAGCATTCGTCAGTACCTATCTGCTTTACGGAGCTATACCACGGGCTCGGGAGCTTTCCGCTGAAATCAGCGCAGCCGCAGAGAACGTCAGATATTCCCTTGCCCTCAGAGCCGGGGAGATAACACATCACCACGCTGTCCCATTTATCATAGTCCTTTTCGTCGATAAGCACCTGTCTGCCCGCAATGATACAGGTAACAGTGGGCTTTCCGAGGTCCTCGGCTTCCTTGATAGCCTTGCGGTTCTTTTCAAGTCCAAGCTCGCCGCAAAGCTCAAGATCCTCGGTATCTCCGTTCCACTCGGAGTATACCTGTTCGCCGACAAAATTCACGACAACATCTGCGTTTACAGCTTCATCCGGATTGGTTATAACTGTGATGCCGTATTTCTCTGCATTTGCCTTGAAGGCTTCAAGGGGAGTTGTAACACCGGGGATATTCCTTGTGTAGCTCTCAGCCCAGTCGAGAGTCCAGCCTCCGCACTGTACGCTTGCGTCGTCGGAAGCGGGTCCTATGATATAAACGGAAGAGCCCTCCTTAAGAGGAAGCACATCGTTGTCATTTTTCAGAAGCACAAGGCTCTCCTCCACCATCTGCTCCGCGATGTCCCTGTATTCCTGTGAACCGACATCGCTCTGCTTTGTAGATATATTCTCAAACAGCGGATCATCGAAATATCCGAAATCCTTCTTGACCTTAATGATACGTGTAACAGCATCATTAACACGTTCTTCCGAGATATCACCGTTCTTTACGGCTTCAGCGATTATTTCCCTTGCCTCATCGAACCTCTCGGGCTCCATAAGCATATCAATGCCTGCATTTATGGCAGCGACCACCTGCTCATCATAGGTCTTGTCGGGAATATGCTGTATAGACTCCCAGTCGCTGACGATAAAGCCCTCAAAGCCCATTTCTTCCTTGAGCATCATGATATACTTCTTGTTTTCGTGCATCTTGACACCGTTGAGCATAGCATGGCTTATCATGATAGTCTGTGTTCCTGCGTCTATCATATCCTGATATACCTTGAGAAGCTTTTCTATCTCTTCGTCTGAAAGAGCAGCCTCGCCTCTGTCAATAAGATAGCCGCCCTCACCTGTGCCGTAAGCAGCACTGCCCTCTCCGAAGAAATGCTTTGCACATGAGATACCGCCGCCGTCGATATAGCCCTTGATGTATGCAGAGCCGAGCTTTGAGATAATATCAAGGTCTGAGCTGTAGCACTCATATGTACGTCCCCAGCGTGGATCAACGGACTGAGTTACCACAGGGAAGAAATTCCACGGGATACGGCATATCCTTGCTTCATCGGCAACAGCCTGTCCCATTTTGTATGTCAGCTCCTCGTCATTGGCAGCTCCCACGCCTATATTATGGGGAAAGATCACCGAACCGAGACAGTATCCCACACCGTGAGAGTGATCGCTTCCGTAAACGAAAGGGATACCCGCTTCCGACCCGATTGCGCCTGTCTGGAGAGCGTTTATCATCTGCTGCCATTCGCTGCTTGTAAACTCCATTCCCGTATTCTCACCGAGGATGCTGCCGTAATCGTTTTCCTTCATTATATTTTCGGGATCTTCTTCTACGTGATATATGGCAGGCTGTACCATCTGAGCAGCCTTCTGTTCGAGAGTCAGCTGTGAAACGACCTCCTCGGGTGTCATCGAAGCATACTTCTGATATTTCGGCGTACCGTCGTCGGCTGTTGTTATTTCCTGTGCAGAGGTCGTTGTCTGTGTCTTATCGTCAGTATTGTTTTTTTCGGCACACGATACCGACGACAGAAGAAGTGTAAGCGGCAATAAAAGTGACAATGCTTTTTTCATGATCATTCTCCTTTTCATAAAAAATAGTTTGATAGTATTCCGTCTATAATTAAAAGTTGTTCCTATTATAGCACAGAACAAGCAAGAGTTCAATAAACAGGCAATGTCAATCATTTACAATTTGTTTACAATCCAAGCCGCACATTTTACCGTCTTAAAACGTTATACTATGCAGAAAGCACTTCCGTGCCGAAACAAAATTGCATATTTTAAGGAGGTATACTTATGAAATTCAGAAAGATGATCGCAGCAGCCGCTGCATTATGTATCGCTGCACCTGCCGCAGCAGGAGCTATGACAGCAATAGCCACCCAGCCCATAGACAAGGTAGTTGCAGGTGACGTAAATGTGGATTATATATTCAACCTCTCCGATATAGTACTTTTCCAGCGCTGGCTCAAGGGCGACAAGGACCTCTTTCCCGCTTACGGTGAACCGGGACCGGGCGCAGACGCTAACGATGACGGAAAATTCGATGTTTTTGACCTTATTGCCATGAGGAAGCTCCTCATCAGTGCGATTGACAAAGCTCCCGAGCCAAGCTTTGCTCCGCAGGCAAAGAACCTCTGTGCGGGCATAGAACAGTCACCATTGACGTCAGGTATAATCATGGAGGAGGGCTATCAGAATTATAAGGAATTCATCGACAGCCAGACAAAGTTCACAGTAGACCTCTTCCAGAGGACATACAGTGAAGGCAAGGGTCAAAACGACCTTATCTCGCCCTATTCCATAGTACAGGCTCTCGGCATGACCGCCAACGGCGCAGACGGCAAGACCCTTGAGGAAATGGAAAAAGTTCTCGGTGACGGTATGCCTATCGAAAGCCTCAACCGTTATTTCCGCGGCGAGCGCGAAATGACCGTGAATAAGAGCGAATGGGCTAAATGGTCATTCAGCACGGCCAATTCAATATGGGCAATAAACGACAGGAGCCGCATACAGGTGCTCCCGAGCTTTATACAGAACTGCGTGGACTACTACGATTCCGAGTTCTATATCGCTCCTTTTGACGATACCACGCTCAATGACGTAAACAACTGGGTAAACGAAAAAACCAACAAGATGATCCCGAAGATCCTCGAAGCCGTGGAAGACGACGACGTTATGTACCTTGTGAATGCCGTTGCTTTTGAAGCAGAGTGGGCTTCCCCGTATGAGATGATCAGCGACGGAAAGTTCACAGCAGCAGACGGTACTGTTCAGGAAGCCAAAATGCTGGAAAGCTACGAGACATACATCGGTGATGAAAACACAGACGGCATCGTTAAGGACTATTCAGGAGGAAGATATGCCTTTGCAGCACTCCTCCCCGATGAAAACACATCTATAGACAAATACATAGAGGAGCTCACTCCCGAAAAGCTCACAAATCTGCTCCAGAGCCGCTATGGCAAGAACTATCAGCAGGCAGACGCAAAGCTACCGAAATTCAAGTACGAATACGGTAACGAGCTCAACGACGAGCTTAAAGCTATGGGTATGTCCACTGCTTTCAACAGTGGTGCTGATTTCTCGAATATGTCAGCAATAGCCGATATCAATCCCCTTCATATCGGTTATGTAATGCACAAGACCTTCATCGACCTCGATGAAAAAGGTACAAAGGCAGCTGCGGCTACTATAGTTGTAATGAAGGACGAATCTGCTCCCATGAAGCCCGAGAAGGAAATAGTTTTCGACAGACCTTTCGTTTACTGCATCTATGATACCAAGACAGATATACCTATGTTTATTGGCGTACTTAATTCATTAAGTTAATTTTAAGACTTTTTTAAGTATTGTTTGCTATATTTATGTGTAAAGCCGTATCTGCACATAAACGGCAAAATCGTTTTCTCTTTGTAAGGGGGAAACTCAGGTACCGTATCTTCATGATACGGTTTTCCTGTATATAAGCACTTTTTTCATAAAAAGATAAAAAAATTGCCATATCGCCGCTTTTTTGTTGATTTATTCAACCTTCTATGATATAATGTATACTATAAGACTATTAACGAAGGAGGCGATCCTGTGTCATTTGATATAAATGAGCAGTACGATAAGATATACCGTTACTGCTTTCTGCGTGTCAGGCACAAGGAAACCGCCGAGGACCTGACGCAGGAGACCTTTCTTCGTTACCTCGAACACCCACATTACAACAGCGTTGACAAGACCTTGCAGCTGCTGTACACTATCGCGGGCAATCTCTGTCTTGATGAATTCCGCAAAAAGAAAACAACAGAGCTTTCGGATACGGAGGTATCTGCCGAAAACGTCGAGGACGACGTACTTTCGGGAGTTGACCTGAAACAGGCTCTGAACATGATCTCGGCGGAGGACAGGGAGATAATACTTCTGCGCTATGTCAACGAAGTGCCCGTGAACGTTATCGCAAAGCTGTATAATATCTCGCGCTTTGCTCTTAACCGCAGGATAAAGCGTATCCTCGGCGATCTGCATGAGTATCTGGGAAGGGAGGAGCTTATATGACCGATAAAGAAAAACAAGCTCTGAAGGAAGCCTTCGGATTTGAAGAGCCTGACAGAAAAGAAATATTTGCTCGGGAGTTCATAAAACTTGACAGCGGCAAAGCAAAAAAACCGCTGTTCCCCACTATTGTAAAATTTGCAGCAGCGGCTGCGGTCATGACAGCCGTTATCGGCACAGCAGTCACGATGCCGAAGGATATAAAGCACTTCGGAAACAATGACAATATAACCGAATTAACGGAAGCCGTGACTCCTGCGGACAGTGAGATAAAAGGAGAATCAGCATCGACTTCCGCAGCAGTTATCGCCAAAACAACATCAAAGGCTGCCGTTTCTACTTCAAAATCTTCAACAACAACAGTTTCTTCAGCAAAAGCCGCTGAGTCCACATCTGCCCCTGCACCGTCAGGAACGACCTCTTCGTCTCAGCACAGCGCAAACACCACGACGGCAGCAGGCAACAGCAAAAGCGAAAATATCACCACCACAACACAGTTAAGAGCAGACGAATCCAAAGACGAAACAGTAACAATTACAGGACGTGATATGACGGTATCCGTCGGTAAGACCTATCCCCTGCGGGATAAGCTCATAAGTGCAGATGCATTTATAATGAAGGAAGAATCCGCTCATAAGCCGGGGATATCAGACAGTCCTTCCGATAACGCGTTTCCGCCAAAAGATAGCGACAATTGCGGCATAAATATAGACATTTCGGAAATGTATGATAATTCCTGTGCCATAGTACTTGCAAATCTTGATGAAATAGTGTATACTTCTATAGACGGCAAAGCTTACACAGCCGAAAACATCAATGTTATAAGAGTTTACAAAGGCGATCTTGAACCAAATGACAGGATAACCGTATTTTTCGGCGGCGGCTTCATGCCTGCCGAGGAATATGCTGAGTTATACGGTTTACCTCCGATAGAAGATCAGGAAGAGTACTCCGTCAGAGTCGAGGGCGACAGCGGCGGCGAACAAAAACAGGGACAGACTTACGTATTCTTCCTGAAAAACAGCTATTATCCCGTTCCCGACGGAGCATTCGAGCCCACAAGCAGCGGAAATATGTCGGTTTATGAGCTTGAGGACGGAGTATGCACGGCTGTCGGAGACGGACGCTCATACTTCATGATCTCACAGGCAGAAAACGGTTCCTGAAAAAATACGCCGAAAAAATTTTTCGGAATTCCAAAAAACTTTTTTGATTTTGTGTCACATTTTTCTTCCCCGATTCGTATATTAATATGGAAACGTTAATAAATGAAAGGAAGTCTTTTTATGAAACATCACAAGCTTCTGAGCCTTATCCTTGCCGCGGCGATATCGGCAGGATGTATTCTTCCGCTGTCGGCAAGCGCAGCTGTAACAGGTGACATAAACGGCGACGGTTCAGCGGATTCGGCAGACCTTTCCCTGCTGCAGGGCTATGTTCTCGGAAAGGAAAAGCTAACGGAAACTCAGGTAAAGTCCGCCGATCTCAACGGCGACGGAAAGACAGATGTATACGACGTTGTGAAGCTGAGAAAAACTATCCTCGCTTCCGACAGGAGCATTTCCTTCACAGCTGTCTCCGACAGGCTGACAACAGGCTATACCGACGCTTTCAGAAAGCTCGGTACAAACGACGGAGGAACTGCGGTCACTTCGGCTGCCGAGCTGAAAAATGCTCTTTCGCCTTACCTGAACGAGACTCTCGTAAATAATTATCTTGTGAAGTACAACGATACATTCTTCGCAGGATCGGTACTCCTTGTAAAGCCCGTGTATCTTGCTTCTTCCAACTATCAGAAGAAAAAGATATACACCAACGCGGACTGCGGTTGCAGCACGAGCTATGCAGGAACCTATACCACGAAAAATGTTACTTCCTACCTTAATATAAGAGCAGAACACTCCTACACCTCGGAATCCATCGGAAGGATCCCGCCCAATGCCATAATCCCCGTAAGCCACGGAAACGGTCAGTGGGCGCACGTCACCTATGACGGAGTTTCGGGATATGCAAATATGGACTATATGCAGAAGGTCTCCGAACCTGCTCCGTCCTATGAATTCATTCCCGATATAAAAGTCGATGCAGTAAAGTATTCCGACGGTAAGCTAAGTATCACGGCAAGCGAGTACAAGTCCACCACAACAACGGATTTCGCACCCGCAATACTGATACAGACAACTATTTCCAGAAAGGACTACTATGCAGGCGGAACGGAATGGTCTGTTACGGTAACACAGCCCCCCGAGCTGAAATACGATTATCCCCTTGCCAAGGCCCGTCTTGACGCCGTAGGCTGGGATCTCCAGTCAGCATTCAAGTCGGCAGCTGCGACCACATATTACGGTCAGAAGCCGGATATGCCGCAGACCACAGACTACTCGCTCGAATGGTACGCTGATTACGGCTTCAAAAACGGCAAGGGCAACTGCTACGTTATGGCAGCAATGTTCTGTGAAATGGGAAGGCTTCTCGGATATGACATACATCTTATCTCAGGAAAAGTACCGCTCAAGGACGGCACTATGGGTCCCCACTCATGGACTGAGGTAATAATAGGCGATACGACCTATATTTGTGATCCTGATTTCGCACATGAAACGGGTCAGAACGGATATATGATAACATATGGTCAGTCAGGCACATGGAGATATGTAAAAGAACTCGTTATGGACTGATCAAGGAGGATAAAATATGAAAAAAGCAATCGCAACTCTCACTTTCATCGCAGCCCTCACTCTTGCAGGCTGCGGAAAAGTAACCCCTGCCGCTGATGTTGAACCTGCAACAACAGCTACCAAGGCAGCAAGCATCAAAATAGAGGATACTACCTCGGCAGACAAAATGAAGCTCATAGGTGACAAAGCCACAGGAACTTCTGTATTTGCAATAACTGTTGACAACAAAACAGGCAAATCCATCAAGGGCTTTACCGTAAAATCGGGCTCTGAGGAAAAGTTCCCGAAAAATATGCTTCAGAACGACGATACGTTCCTGAAGAACGAAAGACGTATGCTCTACTATGTTCCCGTAAACAGCGAGGGCTACGCCATCGGCAGCAGCGACGCCATCGCCAATGAGGAATACCTCATAAAAATAGATTTCAGTGATGATAAATCGGCAGTTCTTCACCAGTTCCCCTTCGGTGACCTTGAAGGCTGCGAGCTGCACCTTGACAAGGATATCGCCTATATCGAGTATACATCGAAGTCCGACCAGAAGGTCAGCACAAAGGAAGCCGAGACAATGATAGCTTCCGTGGAAGCTGAAAATCAGGCTGCAACAGAGGCTGACAAGGATGACGAGCCTGTATACACTCAGCCCGTTTACGATGAGCCCATATATACTCAGCCCGCAACAACTCAGTATATCGCTCCCGCAACAGCGTATATCGAGCCTACAACAGTCTACATAGAGCCTGCCACAGAAGCTCCCGCACTTACGGAAGCTCCGACCGAAGCTCCATCAAGTCCCGACGGCGGATGTATAGCAGGTCAGGGCGGCGGAGCACTCACATGGTAAACAATCGTGTGCTCTATCTGAGCCGTATAAAAGCACTTGCCTGTGCAGCCGTTGTTGTACTGCATACATTTTTCACAGCCGCAAATTATGCGGCTGTTCCGTATCAGCTCAATACCATGTCCGCCGTAAGGAACTGCATGATGTGGGCTGTACCGTGCTTTGTCATGGCTTCGGGAGCACTTCTCCTAAACAGTAAAAGAATACTGACATCGAAGAAGCTGTTCGGAAAATATATTCCGCGAATGGTGTTCGCACTCCTGATATTTTCGGTGATATTCTCGGTATTCGACGCCTTTACCACGGCACATTATACTCCCGCACAGACCCTCGGGGACATTCTGAGCGATATATTCCTCGGCACAGGCTGGCCGCATATGTGGTACATATACCTCATGCTGTCAATATATCTGCTGCTGCCGTTTTACAAGATGATATGCGACCATGCGTCCTCGGCACAGATAAAATACCTGCTGCTCCTATACACGATATTCCTCTCACTGATACCATTTATCGAGACCATATCGGGAAAAAAGCTTCCTTTCTATATATGCGTATTCAGCATATATCCCCTTTATCTTTTCCTGGGTCATGCACTCCATACAGGTATCATAAAGCTGCCCAAGAACGCCTGCGGTATCATGTTCCTCATATGCACGGGTATCACAGCAATGCTTACAGTATACGGAATGTCCGTCGCAAAAAGCTCACCCGAGACAAGCAGCAAGATAATATCTCTTCTCGGAGTATACTCCTTCCCCTTATATATAGCGGCTTCGGTAGGAGCATTCGGATATATACGCAAGACAAGAAATACTCCCGTGCCTGTTCTTGATACAATAGCCGCAGAGCTTGACAGCTGCTCATTCGGCATCTACCTTCTTCATATGGCAGTACTGAAGCTCATATTTGCGGTCATAAAGTTCGATCCGTTCAAACACGGCGGAACTATAACCATAATAGGCATATGTATCATCGCACTTATTATTTCATATGCGCTGACAAAGCTGCTCAAGCTCGTCCCATATTTTAATAAGATAATATGACAAGAAGCTCCCTTTCGGGAGCTTTTTAATACACAGAGGTGCAGCAATGAAAATCATAAACAGTAACGATCACGGTAAGTTTATAAAATATGCGGAGGAAATTGATATTTGCAGGGTGTTTCCTCTTTCCATAGTACAGAGATTCCAGAGCGGAAGCATATACACATCTGAAAACTGCGTTCTTTTCCGTCACAGGAACAACTTCACATTTCTCTCGGGAACTCCCGATGAAAATGAGCTCAGTGAGATACATGAGCTTATCCTCTCCGAAAACCTGAAATTCATCTGCAGCGATCCCTCACTGAGCGAAAGTATTTCTCAACTGGGCGCAGTTGAGCTAATTCCCCGTGATTTCTACAGCTACCCTGCGGAGACCGCTCCCGAACTCCAAATACCCGACGGGTTTATAATCAGAAGTATTGACAGGGAACTTTTTGACAGCATCACGGGCAGAGTTCCGCCGTCGCTCTACTGGGACAGCTGCGAACAATTCAGCAAAAACGGTACAGGCTTCTGCATAATGCAAGGAAATGAAGCCGCTTCATGGGCTTTCACCTCGGCTGTCAGCAGCGAAGAAGCCGATATAGGCATTGAAACAGCCGAAAAATACCGTCACCGCGGGCTTGCTCTTGCGGCAGCTGCCGCTGTGATAAGGGAAGTTCTCCCCGACCGCCGTCCCACATGGACCTGTCAGCGCTCTAACCGCGGCTCTGCACGTATAGCCGAAAAGCTCGGATTTGTCAGATCGTCGGAGTGTGTGCTGATAAGAAAGCCTCTTCCGTAACAGCTCAGCCTTTATCCGCATATAATAATGCGAAAGGAGTGGTTTTATGGAAACCGCCGAGATAATTGCCGTTTCAGTTGCTGCACTTCTGATACTCACCGAGATATTATGCCTTTACCTCTGCTCAAAGCTGAAAAGCAAAAACTGTCCCATGTGCATTATCATTCCCATACACAGGAATGACAGCAAATTCACCGAGCGCCTTGACTGTATAGGCTCACACATTGAGGAGGGCGACCCGCTCATAGGCAATGTGCTGCTCATGGACATTGACGCAGACGAGAAACAGATACAGCACTGCATGGAGTTCTGTCAGCGCTATCATGCCGCAGAGATAATACTCCCGAAGGATATCGAAGCCTCAGTGAAAAAACATTTGCATTTTGAATGAATTTATAGTATAATATAAGTTGAATGTTTATGTGCAGAGGTGAAAACGGTGGAGCATGAGTTTCTTCATATCGAAGGTACTGTGGAAAATGTGCTATACAAAAACGAAAATAATGGCTATATCGTTCTCGACCTTGACGCAGGAGGAGAGCTCATCACCGTTGTGGGAGAGCTCGGCGACATTGAGGAGGGCGAGGGTCTTATCCTCGAAGGCAGCTATATCACCCACCCCCGCTTCGGCACACAGTTCAGCGCGGTATACTGCGAAAGAAAGCTCCCCGAAAGTGTGGTAAACATAGAAAAGTATCTCGCCTCGGGAGCTGTCAAGGGCATAGGTCCCGGACTTGCAAAGAAGATAGTTGAGGTTTTCGGCGACCGCACTCTCGATATCATGGAGAACGCACCCTTCAGACTTGCTGAGATAAAGGGTATATCTCCAAAGAAGTGTGACGAGATAGCGGCAGAAGCGCAGAAGCTGTTCTGCCTGCGTAACCTTATGTCGTTTCTGTCACAGTACGAGGTCAAATCCCGATTTGCCATGAACACCTACAGAAAGTACGGCTCAGACGCCATGACGCTGCTTCGGGTAAATCCCTATCTGCTCTGCGGAGAGTACATAGACCTTGAATTCGCAAAGGCTGACACCATAGCCCACGATATGCACATCGCCCGCAACGACAGCAAGCGCATCATTGCGGGAGTTCAGTACATACTCCGCGCAAACGGCGGCATAGGCCACACCTGTCTCCCCCTCGAAGTGCTTGCAAAGAAAACTCAGGACACTCTCGGAGTATCGGAAAGCGATTTCTACAGCGCATACAACGCTGCACTTGACGATGACGAGCTCTTTGAGTATATCAAGGGCGATATCGAGTTCGTGTATCTCCCCGATTATTTCTACGCCGAGAGCTTCATTGCTGACAGGATACATATACTGAAGGACTTCTCCTCTCCCGAGGACTTCGATTATGGCACCCTCATAGATATCGAGGAAGAGGAGCATAACATAAAATACGAAAAGCTCCAGCGGCAGGCAATAACCACCGCTGTCTCACGGGGACTTATGGTGCTTACGGGCGGTCCCGGTACAGGAAAGACCACGACCCTTAACGCTATCATTTCCATATTTGAGAAGCGGGGCATGAAGGTGCTCCTTGCAGCTCCCACAGGCAGAGCCGCAAAGCGTATGTCGGACCTGGCTGGCTGTGAAGCCAAAACGATACACCGTCTGCTCGAAGTCGTATACGACTCGGGCGACAGGCTCACATTTGCTCATAACGAGAATAATCCCCTTGACTGCGACGTACTTATCATAGACGAGATGTCAATGGTTGACGTTGTGCTCTTTGAGAAGCTGCTCCGTGCCGTAAGGCTTGGGTGCAGGCTCATAATGGTGGGCGACAGCGACCAGCTGCCCTCAGTAGGCGCAGGAAATCTGCTTGGCGATATCATCGACAGCGGCATAGTTCCCGTTACCGAGCTGAAAGAGATATTCCGACAGGCTCAGCAGAGCTGCATAGTCACAAACGCACATAAGATAGTCGCAGGAGAATATCCCGACCTTACCCGCAAGGACAGCGACTTTTTCTTTTTCAAACGCAGCGACTATCAGCAGGCTTTGCAGCTCATAACTGACCTTGCAAAGACAAGGCTTCCCAAAGCGTATAACTACTCCCCCACCGAGGATATACAGGTGCTCACACCGTCAAGGAAGGGCGTTACAGGAACGGTAGAGCTCAACAAGCTCTTACAGGCGGAGCTCAATCCTCCCGCTAAAAACAAGCAGGAGAAAAAGGGCTACGTATACACCTACCGCGAGGGCGACAAGGTCATGCAGACGCGGAACAACTACGACATAACGTGGTCAAAGGACGGCGAACAGGGCGCAGGGATATTCAACGGAGATATCGGCCGTATCATAAGCATTGACAACAGAAGCTCCCTTGCAGTCATAGACTTTGACGGCAGAAAGGCTACCTACACCTTCGACCTTCTGTCTCAGGTAGACCTTGCCTACGCAGTGACCGTACATAAAAGTCAGGGCTGCGAATTTGAAGCGGTCATACTCCCCATAATGGGCGGCTTTGATAAGCTGTGCTACAGAAATCTCCTGTACACGGCAGTTACAAGAGCAAAAAAGCTCCTCATAATCATCGGAAGTGAGGAGAATATATATAAAATGGTAGACAACAACAAGCGCACGCGGCGTTATACCTGCCTGCGCCATATGCTCACAGGGCCTGCAAAGACAAGCTCCCCCTTTGAGCAGTGAGAAAGGAAAATAAAAATGGCAAATACTGATATCGGAATCGACCTCGGTACTTCAAATATCGTTATGACTATGGGAAACAAGGGCGTTGTCCTCAGCGAACCCTCAGTCATAGCCTACAACACAAGAACCGAAAGAGTCCTTGCAGTCGGAAAGGAAGCCTATGAGATGATAGGAAGAAATCCCGACTATATCGCAGTAAGACGTCCCATAAGCGAGGGAGTCATCTCCGACGACGACCTTACCCACAGCATGATACGCGAGTTCATCATAAAGGTAACGGGGAAGCAGCTCATGAAGCCCCGTATCGTTATCTGTATCCCCTCATTCATTACGGATATAGAGAGCCGTGCTGTTGTTGAAGCCGCAAAGAGCGCAGGTTCAAGGCAGGTATACCTCATACAGGAGCCCATTGCGGCAATGATAGGCGCAGGAGTGAACATAACAAAGGCAAAGGGACACATGATAGTTGATATCGGCGGCGGCACCACAGACGTAGCTATCGTTTCCATGAACGGAGTTGTAAGGTCTCATACGGTCAAGGTGGCAGGCAATGCCATTGACCGTTCCATAATCAAGTATATGCAGAACAAGTACAAGCTACTCATCGGTGAAAGGACTGCCGAAAAGGTAAAGATAGAGCTGTGCAACCTCTACGACCCCAGCGACGAGGTGACCTATATCGTCAAGGGCAGAAGTCTTCTCAAGGGACTTCCCGCACAGGTGCTTCTCAGCGAAACAGAGCTTTTTGAGGCTATAGAGGACGATACCTTTGCTATCATGGAGGCTATCAGAAAGGTACTGGAGGAAGCTCCTCCCGAGCTGGTGGGCGATATCTACGACAACGGACTTCTCCTTACGGGCGGCGGAGCGCTTCTCGGCGGACTCACTCAGCTCATAAAGCGTACTCTCGGCATTAACTGCAATATCGCCAAGGACTCCATTAACTGCGTGGCAAAGGGCACAGGCATGGCATTCGGAAGAATGACCACTCTCCTTGACGGCTTTGAAGCTGCTACGGTATATAAATACAGATAAGCAATCGCGGGCGCACAGTGTGCGCCCCTACAAATATCAAAAGGGCGGAAAAAATCCGCCCTTGTTAATTACTATGCACTTATCACTTTTCAAGCGAAACTATCTTCTCGGCAGCCTCTGTGAGCCACTCGCCCTCGAAGAGCTCTATCGTACCCTGATCGCAGAGCTTTGCAAGCTGAGGGTCAATGGGGAGCTTTGCAAGCACGGGGATATCGTACTGAGCAGCTATATCCTCGATATGGCTCTCGCCGTAGATGCTGTGGCGCTTGCCGCAGTCGGGACATTCAAAATAGCTCATATTCTCGATTATACCGAGTATGGGGATATTCATGAGCTTAGCCATTTTTACTGCCTTCTCCACTATCATGGAAACAAGCTCCTGCGGTGAAGTTACGATAACGATACCGTCAACGGGCAGGGACTGGAAAACAGTAAGCGGAACATCACCTGTTCCCGGAGGCATATCAACAACGAGGCAGTCAATGTCCTTCCATATAACGTCTGTCCAGAACTGCTTTACAACTCCTGCGATAACAGGACCTCTCCATACAACAGGGTCGGACTCGTTCTCAAGGAGAAGATTTATAGACATGATGTCAAGTCCCATTTTTGTTTTTGCGGGTATTATACCGAACTCGCAGGCATCAGCCTTCTGATGTATGCCGAAAGCCTTGGGTATTGAAGGACCTGTGATATCAGCGTCCATTATTCCGACATTTTTGCCAAGTCTCTGCATTGAGACCGCAAGCAGTGACGATACGAGGGTCTTGCCGACGCCGCCCTTTCCGCTGACAACTCCTATCACCTTGCCGATACTGCTCATGGCATTGGGCTTTTCGAGCAGGCTCTGAGGCTCTGTTCTGCTGCCGCAGTCGCTTCCGCAGCTTGAGCAGTCATGTGTACATTCGCTCATTAAAAACACTCCTTATGATATAATGATAATATTATACCACACAATTCAGAAAATAGCAATAGGATATTGACAAATGAATAACACAGTGATATAATTATTTAGAGCTTAGAACTTAGATCTGAGATCTTAGTTCTTAGTTCTGTATCTTCGGGGTTAGGTGAAAGTCCTGACCGGCAGTATAGCCTGCGAGCCTTATGGGTTGATTCGGTGAGATTCCGAAGCCGACGGTAAAGTCCGGATGAAAGAAGATGAGCCGCACTAAGTGCAGTATATGACTTCATGCCCCGGATTACGGGGCTTTTTCTCTTTTCGCCCATACAATTATCACTAATTAATATACACTACTATCAGGAGGAACTATGACTCAGGAAGAATTTATGCACGAAGCTGTACTGCTTGCCCGCAAGGGTATGGGCTTCACATCTCCCAATCCCCTCGTCGGCGCTGTCATCGTCAGAAAGGGCGAGATAATCGGCAGCGGCTACCACAAAAAATACGGTGACCTCCACGCAGAGCGCAATGCCTTCGCTGACTGCGAAGCACGGGGTATCGACTGCAAGGGTGCGGATATGTACGTGACCCTCGAACCCTGCTGCCATCACGGCAAGCAGCCCCCATGTACGGAAGCTATACTCTCACACGGCATAAAGCGTGTGTTCATAGGCTCGTCAGACCCCAACCCACTCGTTGCGGGAAAGGGCACTCAGATGCTCAGGGACAGCGGCATAGACGTTACTGAGGGAGTATTGAAGGACGAATGTGACGCTCTCAACGATATTTTCTTCCACTACATCACAACGGGCCTCCCCTTTGTGACAATGAAGTACGCAATGACTCTCGACGGTAAGATCGCCTGCTATACGGGCGACTCCAAATGGATAACAGGTGAAGCCGCACGTGCTTACGTACAGCAGGAAAGACTGCGCCACAGCGCCATAATGGTCGGTGTGGGAACTGTCCTCGCAGACGATCCCATGCTCACCTGCAGGCTTGAAAACGGCAGAGACCCCATACGCATAATCTGCGACAGTATGCTAAGAACTCCCCTTGACTGCAATATAGTAAAGACCGCAAGAGAAGTCCCCACTATAATCGCAACAGTCTCTGAGGACAGAGAAGCTGCCATGCGCTTTGAAGAGGCAGGCTGCCGTATTATAAAAACATCTCAGAAGAACGGCCGCGTTGACCTTAACGAGCTCATGAAGCTCCTCGGAAGCGAAAGACTGGACAGCATACTCCTTGAAGGCGGCAGCGAGCTGAACTGGTCGGCTCTCGAATCGGGTATAGTCTGCAGAGTACAGGCATACATAGCCCCGAAACTCTTCGGCGGCAGCGGAAAGACACCTGTAGGCGGCATCGGTGTCCCCTCTCCCTCGGAAGCTGTCATGCTCGAAAACACAAGGCTCATCAATATCGGCGACGATATACTCATAGAAAGCAGGGTGAAGAATGTTCACGGGAATAATTGAAGAGGTAGGCACTGTAAAAGCGGTTAAACGCTCGGGGACTTCCTCTTTTATTGAGATACAGGCGAAAAAGGTCCTTGAGGACGTTCATCTCGGTGACAGCATTGCCGTAAACGGCGTGTGCCTTACGGTAACTCACTGCGACGGAAGCATATTCCGCGCAGACGTTATGAATGAAACTCTCAGCCGTTCATCGCTTGGCAGCCTCACCACGGGAAGCCTTGTCAATCTTGAACGCGCAATGGCTGCAGACGGACGCTTTGGCGGACATATAGTTTCGGGACACATCGACGGCACGGGAACCGTCTCGGATATAAGGAACGACGGTATAGCCGTATGGTATACCATAACCGCTCCCCACGAGCTTCTTCGTTACATCGTTGAAAAGGGCTCTGTCGCCATAGACGGCATAAGCCTTACCGTTGCAAAGGTCACGGAGACTTCATTCAGCGTTTCCATAATCCCGCATACAGCTGCACAGACTATACTCGGAACTAAAAAGACGGGCGATATGGTCAATCTCGAAAACGATATAATAGGCAAATACGTGGAAAAGCTCATGAAGCCCGCGGAAGCTGCTCCCCAAAGCGGCATAACAATGGAATTCCTTGCAAAAAACGGTTTTTAAAAGGAGATAACTGATATGAAAGCATTAAAAGCAGCCCTTTTGTCAATGCTTGCAGCTGCGGCTCTTATGACAGGATGCAGCGACAGCAAGACAGACACCGATGTAGAAGTAGATATCGGGGATATAAAAGCCGATACAGATGTCAGCGTTGACATAAGTGACATAGAAAAAGATTACAAGACGAATCAGTTAACACAGATGGATTTCGTTTTCGATACGGACAAGAATGTTTCCGAGTTCGGTGTAAGCATAGACACGGGAAATATCACCATTGAATACTCCCGCGACAACAAGACGGGATTGTCCCTTGAATATACTGTTTATGCCGACACCGAAGAGGTCTGTAAGGAGGTAAAGAGCCATCTTAACGCCATTGCCGAGACCAATGGCAGCAGACTTGATATAAGGCTCATTGAGGACAAGACACAGGAAGATATCTCTTCATGGCTCAGAAAAAACATCCCCGACTGCCGCGTTGAGTACGACCTTTACATTACCGTTCCCGAGTTCGTCAGCAGCTTCGAGGCAAAAGAAAATGTGGGAAATCTCACCTTCGGCGATATCTGCGGAAAATTCAGCGGCATTGTCGGAGTAGGAAACATAACCTGTACGGGCTCGCAGTTCACGGAAAGCTCAGTTATAAAATGCGATACGGGCAATATAGCCATGTCAGACTGCATCTACAAGGCTGACACGGATATTACGGCAGATACGGGAAACATCACCTTCTGCCTGCCTCTTAACGGCTCGGGAGGAGCTGATATCAGCGTCAAGGCCGATACAGGCAATATCAAGATGACAGGCATAAAGAACTACGATGTCAAGAGCGAGAATAAGAAGGATACTTCCCACAGCCTGAGCATCGAGGTCGAAAACTGCAATATCGGCTTTGCAGCAAATACAGGCAAGATAATAATTGATAAGGAGTAATCTTAATGTTCCAGTACAACACTGTTGAGGAAGCCTGCGAGGCTCTCCGAAAGGGTGAGATAATCCTCGTTACAGACGATGAGGCAAGAGAAAACGAGGGAGACATGATATGCGCCGCACAGTTTGCGACTACCGAAAACGTAAACTTCATGGCGGCTCATGCAAAGGGCCTCATATGTATGCCCATGAGCGCAAAGCTCTGCGACAGGCTTCATCTGCCGCAGATGGTGGACTACAACACCGATAACCACTGCACGGCTTTCACGGTATCTATCGACCATACTGATACGACTACAGGCATCTCCGCCGAGGAGCGCGGATATACAGCCCGTATGTGCGTATCTCCCGATTCAAAGCCCGAGGACTTCCGCCGCCCGGGGCATATGTTCCCACTTGCGGCAAAGAATAACGGCGTTCTCGAACGCGAGGGGCACACGGAAGCAACTGTTGACCTTATGCGTATCGCAGGGCTTGAGGAATGTGGTCTCTGCTGCGAGATAATGCGTGACGACGGCACTATGATGCGAACTGAAGAGCTTCAGCAGAAGGCGCAGGAGTGGGGTATGAAGTTCATAACTATCAAGACGCTAAAGGAGTACAGAAAGGTCAACGATATTCTTGTGGAATGTGTGGCGAATACGAAGCTCCCCACAAAATACGGTGAGTTCAGAGCTCTCGGATATGTGAACAAGCTCAACGGCGAGCACCATGTAGCTCTCGTAAAGGGCGATATCGGCGACGGACAGGATATACTCTGCCGTGTACATTCCGAGTGTCTCACAGGCGACGCCTTCGGCTCACTTAAATGCGACTGCGGACAGCAGTTCGCAGCGGCTATGTCGCAGATAGAAAAAGAGGGGCGCGGAATACTCCTCTATATGCGTCAGGAAGGACGAGGCATAGGTCTTATCAACAAGCTCCGCGCCTATGAATTGCAGGACAAGGGCATGGACACCCTCGAAGCGAACCTGGCTCTGGGATTTCCGGGAGATATGCGCGAATACTACATCGGAGCGCAGATACTCCGCGACCTCGGCTGCAAAACACTGAGACTGCTGACAAACAACCCCGACAAGGTGTACGGACTCAGCGGCTTCGGACTGGAAATAAAGGAGCGTGTGCCAATACAGGTGGACGCTACCGCCTACGACCTGTTCTATCTAAAAACGAAACGCGACAAGATGGGACATATTCTTAATTACTGAGGTGTTTATCATGAGTACTTTTTTTACAGTCGTTCTTATCATTCTCTGTGCAGTTGTTCTTGTATATGATATATGCTGTTTCATTTCATGGTCAAGATCAAAGGAAAAGGCGTTCATAAGCAATATCTGGCCGTTCGCTGTCATTCTCATTATCGCTGCCTGCGGTCTGCTTTTAAAAAATTCCCTCCATTCCATTCTGCTGACATCAATTGCGGTACTTCTTATCCCACTCAATATCACCTGTCTTTCACCCGAAGGGATCAGAACTGCAATTTTTTCAAACAAGGGTATTTCTCCAGTACAGAACCTGAGCTATGAATACGGCAAGGGACTCTTCGGTATGGAGAAGCTTGATCTTTTCCTGAATGACAAGAAGTTAGCACAAAGCTTCAATCTCGGCATAAAAAAGATGAAGACAGTAAAGATGCTGGCTGACTGGTACGGCAAGCACGGCTACGAAAACCCGCTCACAAAGTAAAGGAGCTGTATCATGACTACATCGAGGATCATCTCAATAGTGATACTGTGTGTTGTGAGTGCAGTATTCGTTTTCGGCATTATCGGCTACTTTATATTCAGAAGCCGCGTAAGCTCCAAAAAAACTGCCATAAAAATAAAAAGGCAGCTCAAAAAGAACGCTGTGTGGTGGGCTTCCTGCTGGGCAGCATGGCTCGTTATCGGCTTCCTCTACTGGAACGCTGCAAGAGCAGCTCAGGCTCACGAAAAAATGACGGATTATGCCATACTTTTCGCGGCAGGCATACTAATCACCATACTTCTGCTGCTTGACTTTTTCATCGGCAAATATTCATACATCACTTCTCAGAGAGTGTATTTTCCCGATAATTTCGGACTTGCACGGCAGAAGAAAAAGATAATGTACAAGCTCACGGGAAGCACCCTTAAGCTCTGGTTCAACAACGGCATCATGCCGAAGGTATTTGATGTCGTTGAAAAGCGTGAAGAGCTCGAAAAGCTTCTCAGAGACAACTATAAGATAAACAAGGTCTCAAAGGATTAATGAAAGGATGAATATTTATGAAAACTTATGAAGGAAAACTTGTCTCAAAGGACGTAAGGATCGGTATCGTTGTAGCTCGTTTCAACGAGTTCATCACATCAAAGCTCCTCGGCGGCGCAGTTGATACTCTCAAGCGCCACGATGTAAACGAGGGAGCTATAGACATTGCATGGGTACCCGGAGCATTCGAGATACCGCTGATAGCTTCAAAAATGGCAAATTCGGGCAAATACGATGCTGTAATCTGCCTCGGCGCCATCATAAGAGGAAGCACCTCTCACTATGACCTTGTCTGCAATGAAGCTGCAAAGGGCATAGCTCAGATATCCCTCCAGACAGGCATCCCCGTTATGTTCGGAGTCATTACAACCGAGAATATCGAACAGGCTATCGAACGTGCAGGCTCAAAGGCAGGCAACAAGGGCAGCGAGTGCGCTGAGGGAGCTATTGAAATGATAAACCTCATAAAAGAGATCGAGGCATAATGACAAATCTTATATTCGACTACGACGGAACAATACACAACTCCATGCTCACCTATGCTCCCGCATTCCGGGACACTATGAAATGGCTCTCGGATAATGGCTATATCGCCGAAAAGGAGTATACCGACCATGAGATAAGCTGCTGGCTGGGCTTCAACTCAACCGATATGTGGAACGCCTTTCATCCCGAGCTTGATCCCGAAATACGCGAAAAAGCTCGTCTCATGCTGGGAAAGGATATGGCAGAGCGTGTTGACAGCGGCGAGGGAGCCCTTTACGACGGAGCTGAGGAAGTCCTTTCGGAGCTGAAAAAAAGCGGCTATACTCTGATATTCATGAGTAACTGCCGCTTTCACTATCTTGAACGCCATAAGCGTGTATTCGGGCTCGACCGATTTTTTGACTTTTTCTACTGCTGCGAGGCCTTTGATTTTATCCCGAAGTATGAGATATTCCGTAAAATAGCTCCTTCTCACTCAGGAAGCTTCACAGTTATCGGAGACCGCTTCCACGATATAGAAACTGCCGCCCGCAACGGACTTTCGTCCATAGGCTGCGCCTACGGCTTCGGCTCACGTGAGGAACTCTCACAGGCTGATATCATCGTCGATCATATAAAAGATATACCCTATGCTGTAAAACAGCTCACCGACTGAAAGGAAGTTCCCGAAATGACATTTTCACGCTGTATCTCCTGTGCAATCGCTTCGGCAATAGTGTTATCATGCTGTTCCTGCTCGGATATGAACGACTACACATCACGCTCCTCACGCATCACAGACAGCGAGACGGAATACACGACTGTACAGCCCGTGGACGAGAGCAAGGACAGCTCCGATGCTGACGGTACAGGTTATGAAATGCTCGAAGCAGTAAGCGCAGATGTTGAACAGCTTATAAACGACCTTGCAAAGCCCCATAACAAAGACACCGTACAGTCTGATATTGACAAGCTCCTTGATATGTTCGATATCATTTACGAAAAGCGAACTTTTGCCTCGGTGGATTTCTACAGCGATTATCAGAACAGTGAGGCAAAAGCTGCATTTCAAAGCACAGAGCATCTCTTCTCAATTGCCGAAGCCCTCATTTCCTACGGCTTTTTCTGCGGAACGGAAAGTCAGTACAATGACCTGTTCAAGGACATAACTCCCCCCGAAGCAGCAGCGCTCTACGGCGGCGGGGATTATGATCTCGAAACAGCCCGTGCGGAAGCCGAATCGGCATACCTCGATGACGAAGAGAATATGAACCGATACTATGACATCGTTGATGATGACACTCTCAGTATGGACGAAAAGGACCTCCGATGTGCGGAAATACTCATTGATATGCTTGCTGACGAAACTCCCGAATCATTTTACGATGATTACTACAGGGATTACACAGGCGATGAGATATTTGCGCTCAGGGAAACGGTGACAAGCAATATCATTCCCGCATATTTTGACCTCAGAGACAAGTATCTGGATACATGGCCTTTAACTCGATATGCTCATGAAGAGCTTTCGGAAACTCCATTTGACGTTATCCAAAAGTATGCAGGCAGTCTTTCCCCCGATATAAGGGAAAGTGCAGACCGCCTTGTAAACGAGAAGCTCTTTAAGATATGCAGCAGCGAAAAAGCTTTTGACATTTCCTTTATGGACGATCTTCCCGCGCAGAACAGCGCTTATATATTCATAGGTCAGCAAAGCGATGAAGATATTTTTTCTGCCGCGGTACATGAATTCGGTCATTTCCACGCCTCATTCTATGATGATACTCATGCTTTCCTTATGAAGGACAATTTTGACATTGCAGAGACACAGTCGCAGGGCATGGAAATACTTTTCACGCAGTTCTACGATGATATCTACGGTGATAATGGCCGCATGAACGGCGACCACATGAGACTATCCACTCTTTCTGATATATGCTACTGCGTATTCAGTGCCTTTTGTATAGGCTCATTTGAATACGAACTTGTATCGCGGATCAATGATATAACTTCCGAAGAAGTCGTCAGGCTTTTCAACAGCGCCTGTGACGATTCCCCTGTGGGATATCATCTTTCAGATATAGCGCATCTCTATGAGTGTCCGGGATATTATATAAGCTACGCGACTTCCGCACTTGCAAGTCTCGAGCTCTTTTTCGACCTTGCGGAGGATAAGGACAGGGCCATAGAAAAATATGAAAAAATGGCTGAAATATCCTGTTATTCGGGAGAATACACCTTCCGCGAAGCGCTGGACATATGCGGCTTTGAGGACGTAATTACCGAAAAGTTCATAACCGATATCTCAAAAAAGCTCAGCGATTATGCGCTGAACGTAAAAGCTCATTTATAAAAAAATGTATCAGTATAATGCTTATATAAAAGATTATAGTTATTTGTCGGGGAAAAACTTTCTGAGGAAAGGTTCCTCATCAATAGCCTCCAGTAACGCTTCTCTATAGGTGTCCCCCATAAAACAGTGCCCTTTTAATTTGTGAAAATTACGTTAATACGCTGTTAACTTATTACATGGCTGATTGACAATTATTCGTCAAAGTGGTATAATTAATGTGTACTAAATAACCGCCGTAAGGCGGTTATTTACCCGAACAAGGTTCGGGGAGCGCATATTCTTTATGTCAGGCTCATTTTTCACCTAAGGGAAAAACAAGGTGCAGGAAAAGCGGGATATCGTTTTTTTGTTGAGCAGACATTTATTACTTGCGTGACATTTTATCACAGACAACATGATAGGGTTAAAAAATCAAAGAAAGCAGGGGATATTATGCTTCAGTTAAAGGACATCGTTAAGGAGTACGGAAGCGGTGAAAATGTTGTTTCTGCCTTGCAGGGCGTAAGCCTTACCTTCCGTGAAAGTGAGTTCGTGGCGATACTCGGTCATTCGGGCTGCGGAAAAACTACGCTCCTAAACATTATCGGAGGGCTTGACCACTATACCTCGGGCGACCTCATAATCAACGGCGTTTCCACAAAGGAGTACAAGGACAGGGACTGGGACGCTTACAGAAATCACTCCATAGGCTTTATATTTCAGAGCTATAACCTGATACCCCATCAGTCGGTGCTCTCAAATGTTGAGCTTGCGCTGACTATTTCGGGCATATCAAAGTCCGAGCGCCGCAAACGCGCAAAGGAAGCTCTCGAAAAAGTCGGGCTCGGAGATCAGCTCCACAAAAAGCCGAACCAGATGTCGGGCGGTCAGATGCAGCGTGTTGCTATTGCACGAGCTCTTATAAACGATCCTGATATACTTCTTGCCGACGAGCCTACGGGTGCTCTCGATTCCGAGACATCATTGCAGGTAATGGAGCTCCTCAAGGAGATAGCAAGCGACAGGCTGGTAATTATGGTAACTCATAACCCCGAGCTTGCGGATAAGTACGCAACCCGTATCGTTAAGATAAAGGACGGCAGGATCACAGGTGACAGTGACCCGTACAGCGGTGAAAAGTCCGAAAAGGGCAAAAAGAAAAAGGAAAAAACTGTAAAGTCCAAGGAAAAGACCGATAAAAAGAAAAAGCGGGTATCAATGTCCTTCGGTACTGCGGTATCGCTTTCTCTCAATAATCTGCTTACCAAAAAGGGAAGGACTGTTCTTACGGCTTTTGCAGGCTCTATCGGTATCATCGGAATTGCTCTGATACTTGCGCTTTCTACGGGTATAAACGAGCTTATCGACAGCATACAGGAAGAGACCCTTTCCTCTTATCCTCTGGAGATATTGCGTGAGAATACGGATACCTCAGGTATGATAGAAGCTCTTATGAACAAGCAGGAGGAGTACGACAGCCGCGAGTTCAGAGATGATACGGTTTATGCCAATACTCAGGTCTATGATATGTTCAATTCCTTCAATGCTTCCGCGAAGCAGATAAACAATATGAAGGATTTCAAGACCTTTCTTGATAATGACAGTGTTATCAAAGAGAAGTCAAATGCCGTAAGCTACGGATATGACCTTAAAATGCCCGTATTTACAAAGTCTCCCTCGGGTGAGATCATAAAAGTCGATTTTATGGATATGTACAGCAAGGCTCTCGGAATGGGCGAGTCCGATATAATGACAGCTTCCATGAACAATCCTATGGCTGGCATGGAAATGCAGGCTTTCGGTCTCAACGTCATGGAGCAGCTGCTCCCTGGAGAAAACGGCGAGCCTGTAAACGATATAGTCAAGGAGCAGTATGAGCTCGTAGACGGCAGCTGGCCCGAGAACTACGATGAGACTGTTGTAGTTCTCACGCGGAACAACGAGATACCCGATATCATAGTGTACGCACTCGGTCTGAAGGATCAGGAAGGCTTCAATGAAAAGCTCAAGGCTATCATGAGCAATCAGGAAATAACCGATTACGGTCAGCTCGAATGGAGCCTTGATGAGATAAAAGAGAAGAAGTTCAAGATGATACTTCCCTGTGAGTACTATCAGAAAGAGATCGTCGGAAACGGTTACAACGATCTTACCTCAACTCAGACAGGTCTCGATTATCTGTTCAGTTCGGATGATATCGGATCGGATATAAAGATAGTCGGATTTATCCGTCCGCGCGAAGGTGTAAAGGCTCCGATGCTGAAAAGCTATGTAGCTTATACGCATCTGCTTACGGATCATGTTATAGAAAAGACAAACAGCAGCGATATCGTCAGGGCGCAGCTGAAAGATCACGAGAATGATATAGTTTCGGGAAAAAAGTTCATGACAGATGACTATGCTGAGCCTACTCCCGAGGAAAAAGCCGAGACGGCAAAATCTTTTATCAAAAATGCCGATACCGATACCAAGGCTGATATCTTCAGGCTTGTGGCGGCTCAGCCCGACCCGAAGCAGGCCGATGCTCAGGTGGCAGAGGCTTTGAAGGACTTCGACAGAAATGAATTCATAAAGCAGATAACGGAAATGTATTCCGCCGAGCTGGGAGTAGACGCTTCTCAGGTCACCGCCTTTGTAAGTCAGATGAGCGACGAGGAGATAAAGAGCTACGCGGAACAGGCTATAAGGGAGCAGATAGCAGAGCAGTATGCGAAAATGTCACAGGAGCAGCTGGGCTCCCTCGGCAATGCCGAGCTTGCCGCAATGCTGGATAACACTGAAATAAGCCTTGACAATTACGGAGTGATATTTGAGAAATATACTCCCGAGGAGATATCCTCTTCATCTTATGATGACGTTTTAAAGCTTCTCGGAGTTGCGGATGAAGACGATCCGTCAATGGTGCATATCTATGCAAGCAGCTTTGAGGACAAGGACGATATAGCAGCTGCTATACAGCGCTATAATGACGGAGCAAAGGAAGCGGACGTCATACATTATACAGATGTGGTCGCTCTTCTTATGTCGTCTGTCACGGGTATTATAAGCGGTATCTCATATCTGCTCATAGCCTTTGTGGGTATCTCTCTTGTAGTATCGTCGATAATGATAGGTATAATCACCTATATATCAGTCCTTGAGCGTACACGTGAGATAGGAATACTCAGAGCTATAGGTGCTTCAAAGAGAAATGTACGTACTGTATTCAATGCGGAGACCCTTCTTGTGGGACTTGCTGCCGGACTTATCGGCATAGGCGTTTCGGTACTGCTTACGATACCGATAAATGCTATAATACACAATGTAACGTCACTTGATAATCTCAATGCTCATGTACCTGTGGCAGGTGCGGTGATACTTGTTATAATCAGCATGGTGCTTACACTTATCGCAGGACTTATCCCTGCGGGCGTTGCCGCAAGAAAAGACCCCGTTGTTGCACTCAGAACAGAATGATAAAAAAGGAATGTATATAGACGGCACACATAAAGCAGTTTATATGATTTAAAAATCAAAACCACCCGTTCAACGCGGGTGGTTTTGATTTTGTAAAATTCGGATTAAAAGTCTTTGGAAATAGGTTCGGGGAAAACTTTCCTCAGAAAGTTTTCCCCGATAAATAACTTTAAACTTCTATAAAAGTGCCAAACTTATAGCAGCGTCCAATTTAAATTTATTACTTCATGCCGTATTTTTTGAGAAGAGTTTCGATCTTAATATGAGGATCGATTATCTTGCTGATAGATACATCATGATTGATAGCTTCAATGAAATAAGCGATATATTTGGAAACATCGACCTCGTGGAACCACTGTCTGCTGAGCAGCTCGGGAGTTCTGTATGTGAGGTTCGTACCGAATACACCGTCGATAGTGCCCTCCTCATACGCCTTGTCGAACTTTTCAAGGCCGTTTGTGAAGATAGCGTAAGTAGCGTAAGCGAAGATCCTTCCCGCATTCTTTTTCTTGAGAGCGGAAGCAACGTCGAGCATGGACTCACCCGATGAGATGATATCGTCCGAAACGAATATATCCTTGCCCTCAACGGGATTTCCGAGGTACTCATGAGCTACGATAGGATTGCGTCCGTTTACAATGGTGGAGTAGTCTCTTCTCTTGTAGAACATACCCATTTCAACGCCGAGAACGGAAGCATAGTACATATTTCTGTTGAGAGCGCCCTCATCGGGGCTTACGACCATGAACTTCTCCTTATTGAAGCTGATATCCTTTATGTCCTTGAGCATAGCCTTGAGGACCTGATAGGTAGGCATTACGTTATCAAAGCCCATAAGGGGTATAGCATTCTGAACTCTCGGGTCATGAGCATCGAAAGTAACGATATTGGATACGCCCATAGCTTCAAGCTCCTGGAGAGCGCAGGCACAGTCAAGTGATTCACGGTAGCTTCTTCTGTGCTGGCGTCCGCCGTAAAGAGTAGGCATAATGACAGTTATGCGGTGAGCCTTTCCGCTTGCCGCCTGGATTATTCTTTTAAGGTCCTGAAAATGGTCATCGGGAGACATAGCATTCTGCATTCCGAAATAATCATACTTTATGCTGTAGTTTCCCACGTCAACGATGATAAAAAGGTCCTTGCCGCGAATAGTAGACTTGATAAATCCCTTTCCGTCGCCGGAAGAAAATCTCGGGCATTCGCTCTCAACGAGGAAAGTATCCACATTGATGCCGCCTTTTCCTGCCCAGTCAACGAGATAATCGTCGATCTTCTTTCCCAGCTCTGTAACGCTGTTCATAGCGATAATGCCAATAGGTGCAACGTTGGAATCACTGCCGAATAAAATTTCACTTGAAGCTGTCATAATACTGTTTTCGCACGTAAATACGCACGATACTCCTTTCGCTTTTTAGTCATTTTCGGTCAAAGCTCAGCTTACTTGCAGAAATACTCGATATAGCGGTCAATATCCCCGCTGATTATCTCTTTCGCAATGTCTGCATGATCGACCTCGTTAACGGCTGTTGTTTTGTTTTCAAGTTCCTTGTAAACCTTGAAGAAATGTGTCATTTCATCAAAAATATGCTTTGGGAGCTCCTCGATATCCTTGTACATATTGTAATTCGGATCCTCAAACGGTATGGCAATGATCTTTTCATCGCGGTGACCGTTATCGAGCATTCTGATAACTCCGATGGGATAGCATCTTACCAGAGTGAGCGGCATGAGCTGTTCCGAACAGAGCACCAGTACATCAAGGGGGTCATTGTCGTCTGAATAAGTCCTTGGGATAAACCCGTAATTTGCAGGGTAATGAGTGGAAGTATAGAGGATACGGTCCATTTTTATAAGACCTGTTTCCTTGTCAAGCTCATACTTGATCTTGCTTCCCTTGCCGATCTCTATCACCGCTATAAAATCATCGGGAGTTATTCTCTTTGGACTGATCTTGTGCCAGATATTCATAAATTCCCTCCAAAGGAAACTGACCGTACACATCGGTACGGACACAGAAATATTGATAAAGCCATTAAGTATGACGTTATCCCCTACTAATTAGTATACCATTTTTTTGAGATTTGTCAATATACGCTTTCATTTTCAGCATTTATTATAAATTATCAGAAAATCATGAAGTTTTTTCGTCTTTTAGCCTTTGCACCGAGAAAATTCGGATATTTAACAATATTCCTAAAAAAAGCCGTTTTATTAATAAAACGTGAATATTGCTAATGAATATTATATTATATTTCTCTTGCTTTTTGTGTAAAAATATAGTAAAATATATTTGTATTATTTCGTTTAGGATACTTTGAGGGGGATGAAATTCTTTATGATTGGTTCAAGGATCGCAGTAATAATCGAAGAGATCGGTCAAAGCTATCAAAGCACCATTTTAAGCGGAATAAATCAGGGTGCAAAGGAATTTGGCTTAAACATCGCAGCTTTCACCTCTTTCAGCGGCGATATGGATAATCCTCGCCATGACATGGGCGAATTCAATATTTTCAGCCTTTCCGACTTCAAGGACTTTGACGGCGCGATACTTCTCACAAACACTCTTTCATACAAGCCCGTTGTCAATGACATTATCGAAAGGATAAAAAGGGCGGGTATACCGACAGTCAGCATCGACAACGATATAAAGGGCTTTTATTACATCGGAAGCGACAACTTCTCGGCAATGCGGAGCATCACCGAGCATATGATAAATGTCCACGGATTTACAAGATTTGCATATATCTCAGGTCCCGGAGGCAACCCCGAAAGCTCCGAAAGGCTTGCGGGCTTCTGCACAGCCCTTGAGGAAAAGGGGCTTGAAATATCCGACGGCGCCATATTCTACGGAGATTTCCGTCCTCCCTCGGGAAAGATCGCTGTTGAGCACTTCCTTGAGGAGCTTCCCGAGCTTCCGCAGGCAATAATATGTGCCAACGATGTGATGGCTGCTTCCGCCATAGCGGCGCTCAGAGCCAACGGCTACAGCGTCCCTGACGATATAGCCGTAACAGGCTTCGACAACACATACAACACCCATAACTACCTTGTAGAGCTCACGTCCGTTGACCGTCCTCTTGAGCTTTCGGGACTTCTCGCCTGCCAGATGCTGTACAATCATCTCAACAAGATCCCGCAGGACAGAAAGCTCCTGCTGAATATGACTCCGCATTTTACCGAGAGCTGCGGCTGCTCACACAATGCGCTTTCCGATGTCACCGAGCTCAAGGAGCTCAATTTCAGAAATTATACCAATTTCGAGAACGTACAGATATATATGGCAGTCCTTAACCGTATGTCCACGCAGCTTCTTGCCTGCAACAGCTTTGACGACTATATATGCACACTGAAAAAAGCCGCATCGGAAATACGTCCCGATGAGTTTTACTTCTGTCTGTGCGACAACTGGAACATCGAATCGGCTATAGACACTTCCATGACACTCGACGGAGTTGACAACTCAGTACCCATGGCGTACACAGATGAAGTCACGATACCCATAGCCTATGTCAACGGTCACTTTATCCACTGTGACAAGCTGAAATCGAAGAAGGTCTTTCCGCCGCCTGCGAAAAACGGCAAAGCGGGAAAGCTTTACTACATCACTCCCCTTCATTTCGGCGAACGCTGTCTCGGATACATGATAATCCGAAGCTCGCGGCTTGAGCTCCAGAACATAATGTTTGAGACATTCGTAATAAACGTATGCAACTCTCTCGAAAACATGAGAAAGCTGATGTGCCTTGAATACGCCGTAAAACGCCTCGGCAACCTGTACGTGCAGGATACCTTCTCGGGTATTTACAACCGCAACGGCTTTGTCCACGCTACAAACGACATCTATCACGAATGTATCGAAAAGCAGCATGAGATCATGCTTATGTTCATTGACCTTGACGGGCTGAAAAACATAAACGACACTTTCGGTCACAGCACAGGCGACAAGGCAATATGCTGCATCGCGGATGTGCTCAGGGAGTCCTGCTGCAGCGGAGAGATTTTCTGCCGTTTCGGCGGTGACGAGTTCATAGTGTTCGGTGCAGACTATACACAGGAAATGGCTGACGACCTTAATGCCGTAATACAGAACAATATCAAGCACATCAACGACAGTGCCATATACCCGTTCACTCTGAGTGCAAGTGCAGGCTTTGTTATCGCGACCCCAAAGGTCGGAAAAGATATCTTCTACTTTGTGACCGAAGCCGACAAGAAGATGTACAACGAAAAACGCAAGAAAAAGCACTCACAATACCTGAAATCATAGCATAAGCCGCTGTCATTAAAGGCAGCGGCTAAAAAAAGCTTTGATTATGAACAAATTGTAAACTTTCGCTGCCTGTGATAGACTTGCTTTTGATTACATGATATAATTAGAAAGTACTCACGGGCCCGTAGCTCAGTTGGGAGAGCGCTGCGTTCGCAACGCAGAGGCCGAGGGTTCGATCCCCTTCGGGTCCATTCCGTATTTTTAAATGCTCCGTTATACCGGAGCATTTTTATGTGAGGGGGCTAAGCAGCATATCACTTTTGTGCCGGTCAGCTTGACACTAATACTATGCTGTGATATAATAATGCTGTAATTCTTATCATGGATGGTGAACTTGCTTGAAAATGGACGAGATAGGCTACAATCACAGACACAGCCGCGATTTCTGCGTAAACAGACCATATGGCACAAAAAGTTGGCTTCTGCTGATCGTAAAAACGCCTGCACACTTCCGTATTGCCAACAAAGATATCAAGACCTCTGCACATTCGATAATGATATACAGACCGTTCACTCCGCAGTATTACTATCCTGCCACAGATGAATACTTCGATGACTGGATGCACTTTTTCCCCAACGAAAAAGAGCAGCAGATGATGAACGATCTGAATATACCCTTCGATCGTCCCGTCAACATAGCGGATATCACTGATATGTCCGAAATGATAAGGAGTATGTGTTTCGAGCATTACTCGTCAAGTCCGTATAAGGAGCGTTCCATCGACCTTTATTTCCAGCTCCTCATGCTGAAGATATCGGAAAAGGTCAGAAGAATGGCGAATGTAGCCGAAAGGAACGAGAGCATCTATTCCGAAAAACTCATATGGATACGTCAGTCCATATATCGCTGGCCGAGCCGTGATTACTCCATTGACGATATGGCAAAGGAGCTTTCTCTCAGCCGTTCACGCTTTCAGCACCTGTATACCGAGACCTTCGGCGTCAGTGTCAACAAGGACGTTATCACGAGCCGCCTCAACAAGGCAGCAGAGCTTCTGAAAACCACCGATCTCTCGGTAAAGGACGTCGGTGTGAACGTCGGATACGGAAATACATCATATTTTGTAAAGCTCTTCGGAAGCTTCTTCGGACAAACGCCCCTCCAGTACAAACAGACCGAGACAAAATAAAGATACGCCGTCAACAGGAACCTGCGTTCACACGTAATGTATACGTTCCGCTGCATCCTGTGACGGCGTTTATTTCAGTCTTTTTTCCTTTTTGTTTCCGAGCCCCGCAAGAACTGCAAATGTCAGTATTACAAGAACTGTAATGAGCAGTATCGCCCACTTCGCTTTGAATCTTATTGCAGGAAAGAGCAGCAATCCCACTGCAGCTGCAATATAGGTCAGGAAACGGTTGCGTATAAGGACTCTTTTTCTTTCATAAGCCAGTCTTTCTTCCTTTTCGGACTCATGACGGCGGCGTATCGCATCAAGCTCGTTTTTCTCCTCATCTTCTATCTTTTCCTGCTCCTTTGCAAAGACAGCGTCGCGCACAGCGCTTACAAAGCGCTCATAAACCGTAGATATCCTGAGCTTATCATCTCCGTCGGCATATCCGACGGCTTTTTTTATGTTTTCGCCGAGCATACTTCCGAGCTGTGCTTCAAATACCTCGTCGTCGGTAAAATCAAATCCGTACCGAAGTATATAATCATCAGCGAAGCTGCTAACCACTTCCTCAAGGAGCAGATCATTTCCGCTGCGGCAGCCGTTGAACGCAAGGAACTTCACAAAATGCGCCTGCCAGCACTCGGGAGCAGCATCAAGTATCATGTCGCTGTACTCCTCCGCAGCTTCAAAATCCTCGTCCGCAAGGAAAATATTCATTCTCCTTATGAGCTTTTCGGGAGTTGAACGCGCCGCAGCACCATGCTCGATATGATCGTCCTCCGCAATATCCGTGTTTGTCTTGATATACCTTATAAGCTCGGTAAGGAAGCTCATTTGCGAAACGTCCATTATTTTATGGTCGGACAGCTCCGCGGGAACATCTCCCGTATCCGTATCCTTTATGCAGGTGATAAGGAGCTTTCCGCTGTCCTTCATGGCAGCTGCCGCACATCTGCTCCATTCGCTCTTGAAGCCGTGCGCTTTAAAGCTTTCTTTTTCCGCACTTACAACAATGAGCACCGCCGCACAGTTTATGGCGGCACTTATATACGCTTCTGCGTCCTTTGACGCAATTTCACCTATAGTTTCGGGAGAATAGAAAACTCTCAGCCCCTCTTTGGTGAGCTGTTCATATATCTCACCTGCAATCAAACTGTCATCCGAAGCTTTTCCTTCATCGTCTGTTAAGCGGCAGCAGATATAAGCGTCATATCGTACTCCCGTACCTACACGCTCCAGCATTTCCTTTCTGAGCATTTCGATGGCGGATACCTCACGGCGGTAGAATGCGCTCTGCTCCGAATCCGCAAGGCTCAGCGCCGTACAGCAGTCCTTGTCGTCTCTCAGAGAAGTGCTGTACGCTCTGTGACAGACAGGCAGCTTCATTCCCGAAACAGCCTCTTCCTCGTAAAGTATGCCGCAGCGGCACAGGACCTTTCCCCAGTAGCCCTCGGGCTCGTCAGGGAACTCCTCACAGAGCTGGGAAAACAGCTTCTCGGCGCCCTCGAAATCCGTCTTGAAGCGAAGTCCGCAGGCCCTGTTGTATATCTCCGTGTATTTGTCCCCGTAAAGCTTCGGAACGGTCTGACGCGAGCCGCAGCACTCACATTCGCATATGCTTTTTTCCTCACATGGCGGAAGGAGCTTTCCGCACATTTTGCATACATATCCCACAGACTTCACCGCCTTTCATTACATGATATAAGTTTACGTACATATATTCCACATACTGATTATACCACAAAAAAGCCTTTTAAATCAAGCTTTTCCCATATTTTACAGTCTGTACACATATTCGGCATTGCCGTGCATGAAAAGCTCCCGCTGCTCCTTTGTTATGTGAAGGCTTTCCGCAAAGCGCAGATGCGCTTCCTGTGAACAGCTGCCGAAATCAGAACCGAAAATAAACCTCTTTGGCATGGCATTGATCGCTTTTTCAATGGAAGCTTTTATTATCGGGCACTTTTCAGCATCATCGGCCACGGAGGAAGTATCAAAGAAAACATTCCCACATTCTCCGAGGACCTCAAAGCAGTGCTCCGTTTCAGGGTAAAAGCAGTGGCAGTAAACAAAAGTGTTTTCCCTGCGTTTATTCGCAAGCTCCCGCATCTTTTCGGGAGCGGCATACTTATTATTATCCCAGCCAGTATGGAAAAGTACGGGAACTCTGAACTCAGCAGCGAGATCGTACACAGTAAAAAGCGCGCTGTCGGTGCAGTAAAAATGCTCATGTCCCGTATAGACCTTCAGCCCGATGATGTCACCGCTTTCAAGGAGCTCCCTGCAATACCTCAGCTGCTCCTCAAAGCTTATGAGCGGACTTATTCCTGCAATAACCTTAATAACGCCGTCGCCCTTAAAAAGCTCCGCACAGTCCCTTACAGAGCCGATAACGCTCTCGGTCTCGGAATCCGCAATAACAATACCTCTGTCAACGCCGTTTCTGCTCATTTCATCAAGCAGAGCCTGCTTTTTTGCAGGAAAGTCGGAAGGATCGACGGGAAGATGCAAATGTGAATCAATTACCATAAAGATACTCCTTTCAGTTTCAAGGTGTGAAAAAAAAACCGCAGATCACTCTGCGGCAGCTTACGATTATATGCAGAGCGATCAATTTTACAGCACAATAAGACCGCTTCCGCAGTCACTGCACATTAAATTCTGATCGTCCGCACTTTCCGACACATACGCTTACCGCTCCTGCGGCAGCCGTAACTTCGGGAGTATCACTTCCCTTTCGATTATTCGCCCTATACTTACATATTACAACAATATCCTTCAAAAGTCAAGTTTTTTCTCCATGAACCTTGCTATTTTATTTATTATATGTTATACTTATAAATGGTTTTTCGAGCATATTTGACATAATAAGTGCAAAAATAAAGTATATCGGCTTATTCCGACATTGGTCAGCCAATTTAAAAGAACGAAAGGTATAAAGATGAAGTTTAAATATTTTTTCCCCATATTAGCAGCAGCCTGCCTGCTTACAGCCTGCGGCGGCAGGAAAACAGAAACAGACAAAACTGCGGCAACAAACGCAGTGACAACATCGGAGTCCACTTCAAAGGCAACAGTTACCACCACCAAGGTCACGACTACCTCCGCGACCACAACAAAAAAGATCGACCCGCCCGCCGATCTTGTACTGAAAGGGCTTGATTCGGTGGAGGTCTATTCTGAAGTCAGCTTTGACTCGTTCATCACCGAAAAAAATGTTGAACTGAAGGACGGAAGTACACTGCTCAACACCTCAGATACGGGAGTTTACGAGGTCGATATCCCCTATACCTACAACGGCGGCGAGTTCACCAAGAAGCTCACATATGCCGTTGTTGATACCACAGCACCGACTATCATCAATTCTGGCTGGGAACCAAACCACAAGATCGGCACAGACTTTGACCTCAGCAAATATGTCGGTTATGCCGATAATTTCGACAGATACCCCTCTCTTACCTATACGGGAACAGTTGATCCCGATACAGCAGGCTCATATCCTCTTACCGCTACAGTAACGGACTGCTTCGGAAATTCAACATCATGGGACCTTACGATAAACGTGGTCGAGGAGATACCTAAGCCTGTGGACGATAATCCCCGTGTGAACTACAGCGACTTCATACAGACCTATCAGGGAGACGATAAACGTTTCGGAATAGATGTGTCGGTATGGCAGTCCGACGTGGACTACAACGCTGTGCGCGACGCAGGCTGCAGCTTTGTAATGATACGTGTGGGATATTACTACAGTGAGGTAACTCTTGACGATTATTTCAAGGCAAACCTCGAAAAAGCCACTGCCGCAGGACTTGATGTGGGAGTATACTTCTACACAACAGACAATACCATTGACGGAGCCCGCGAACACGCCCGCTGGATAGCCGAGCAGCTCGGCGGACACAAGCTTCAGATGCCTGTTGCCTTTGACTGGGAGGAGTTCGCAAACTTCCAGAAATACGGCATGAGCATAAAGGACATCAACGATATATATGAAGCCTTTGCGGACGAGATAAGGAAATGCGGCTACACTCCCATACTCTACAGCAGCAAGAACTTCCTCAACAACATCTGGAGCGAACATTCAAAATCCATAGCTCCCGTATGGCTGGCGCACTTTGTCGACTCCACGGATTACACAGGAGAGTACGCAATATGGCAGGCGAGCGCCTACGGGCATATCCCCGGCATCAACGCCGATGTTGATATGGATATCCAGTATATGAACAAGTCCATATCATAATTTAACGCAAAATGAAACATCCCGAAAGCATAGCGAATAGTGCTTTCGGGATATTTTTTATTCACTTGCCTGTTTTATCCATGCATCCAGCTCTTCCATGCTGCTGTCAGGTCTTATTTTTTTCAGGAAGAGCCCCCTCCACCAGAGACTCCCGATATTGAGATCGGAATAACCGTCGAGCATTTTTATGCTGCCGTTATACAGGTCCCACTGAAATTCCTTCCACTGTGGCTTTTCACAGTCAAAAAGCTCATAGCATTTCGGTTCGATCGTAAGCTCGGCAAGGCTCTTATTGGTAAAGCGTTCGACAGCCTCTGCCATTTTATCAAATGATTCATACCTGAAAACAGCTCTGAAACCGCCTTCCGACTCAGCGTCATCATATGTATCGTCATAGCCGAGAAAAACCTTATTGTTCCTTGTGACCTTGAGCATACAGCAGATGCCCTCATATCTCTTTTCACAGTATATAACGACAGGAAGTCTGCCTGTCTCAATATTTTTTATCAGTTCCTGTGATCCCATACCTGTTTCCGCCTTTCCTGATAATAAGTTCTATATCCAAAACGCCGCAGCAGTCCGATATGTCTTCGTAACTGCTGCGGCTCAAAATTACCTGTAAGCTTCAATAATATCCATTATATCGTTTTTGCAGATATTGCCGCCGAGGACTCCGCCGTCAGGCTCAAAGCAAAGCGCACGGATATCATGAGGATCGTCCTCATAGGGATTTTTCGGCTCCTCCGTGTCTTTAAAGTACTCTGCAAGGAACTTTTTGGCATTGCCCTGCGGAAAAATGACATTTCCCTCATCTGCTCCGAAGCCCATACGCTCAAACCTCTCAAGGAGCTCCCTTGTTCTGAGGTTATAGGGATTGTCGCTCTCGGCGCTTACGAGCCATGCAGGGTGAACTTCAATAGGAACACCGCTTTCTCTTACACATTCCGCAAAGTATTCCACAGGCTCCAACGGGATAGTTTCCTGATGAAAGGCGTCCACCGAAAGCATAATGCGGTTAACCCCGCTGTCGGACAGCATTTCCGCTGCTTCCCTTATCCTTTTCTTATCCCTGCTGAAAAAGCCGTTGGTTATGAGCTCACGCCGCGGAATACCCGCAAGAGCCGCAGCCCTGTGTATGCAGCAGACAGCTTCGGGATACAGAAGAGGCTCACCTCCGAAGGTCATAAGGGACTTTATATCGTAGTGCCTGCACACTTCCGCAACAGCCCTTGCCGCTGTTTCACCGTCAATGTGTTCGCCTCCGAAAACATGGCTTCCCTCGCTGCAATGCCTGCACTTTCCCGTGCAGCCCATTGTAACGACAAATTCTATTCTTTCAAGATTTCTTGTGTATATGTTCATAAAAACTGCTCCTTTTTAATATTTTATCCCATTCAAAGGTGCAGTACGGGAACAATTCTTACTCGGTGTGCCGTTCCCTCTTACTGCACCGAGCAGTTAATTCGTTTTATCACCATTTTTCTCACCTCATACAGAAAGAACTATATCCTTGCCGCTGGGGATATACTCCACGGTCTCGACACCGCATTTGTCAAAGAGTATACACGAAGCCTTTACAGCTTCCGTACCTGCGTACTTGTTGTTATAGTAAACCACCCGCTTTATCCCCGACTGGATAATAGCCTTTGCACACTCGTTGCAGGGGAAAAGTGTAACATAAAGAGTACAGCCGCTGAGACTTCCGAAGCTGCTGTTGAGTATGGCATTGAGCTCCGCATGGCAGACAAATGGGTACTTTGTATCGAGGCTCGTCTCGCCGCTGCGCTCCCATGGCATATCGTCGTCGCTGCAGCCTGTTGGCATACCGTTATAGCCCACGGAAACTATCTTATGCTGGTCGTTTACGATGCAAGCTCCCACCTGAGTGGAGTTGTCCTTGCTTCTCTGCGCCGAGAGCATGGCGATACCCATGAAGTACTCGTCCCAGCTTATGTAATCGGTCCTTTTCATTTTATTCACCTCTGAACTGATATTATCACGTTATTTGATAATTTATAATAGCATATCTGCGGAGAAATGTCAATCTTTGGTAATTGAGTGATTAATGAGTAGTGATTAGTTTAAGAGACGCAAAAACATCTTTAAACTGCGCCCGATACAGGGGGAGAGAGGGTGCGGAAATTTAAGCTTGAAGTCAACTCGCTTTCCGCAGATACCGCAGACCGTCTGTGTTGCGTATATCTTTTTCTTGTTGCTGTTGAACTGTGCCCTCTGTGTACCGTTATGGTCGGGGCGTACATTAGGTTTTGCCACACATCATCACCTCTTTCAAGCAGGTATAAGAAAACCGCCCTCAGCTGAGAACGGTTTTATAATCCGGGTATAAAGTCTTTGATGTCCTTCATTACTTCTTTGGCTTTCTTCATCATACTGTTGTCTTCAAGGTATTCAAGTCCTTTTAAAGTTATTGTTGAAGCAGGGGAGAAAATAATATCAGGGGTATCTTCGTCAACATACTTTTTTATTTCAACATTTTCGATGTAGCCGTTTTTTATAAGCTGAATTAAAAGCTTTCTTCTGCGATTTTCGGAAATCTTTAAGCGCTCCGCTGTTATCATGTCGGAGTTAAAAGAGTCTTCGTCCATTGCTTTTTGAAATGCATTGAGAATTCTATAAATAACTGTAAAATCATTCATTATATTTTCCTCATATAAGTAAATCGCCTATTACTGAGCGGTTAATCTTTGAACTTCTTCTTTAGTGAGAGCATTTTTGTATCTTGGGTCACTGGAAAAGACTACTTCAAATGGGTCGAGTAGAAATTTAGGAAAATTATCGACCAATTCAAAAGTTTCATCTTCTGGATAATCGTCAATATTCTTGTTTTCAGGTATCCTGCTTATATCCATAACTATTTCCCCTCCCACAAATAAGTTAATCCGTATTTCTCACAAAAAAGTTCCATGGATTCGTTTTCTGCCTTTTCGTAATATACAAAGAAATTTTTTCCTTCTCTCGCAGCTTTATCTTTATATTTGCTGAAAACTTCTTCAAAAGTTTTTTCATAGTTGCTATCAAGTGAATCAAAAGTCGAAATATCCTTATGCCATCTTGTCGGAGGTTGAAGAACAAATGTACCTTCTTGTGTGCAAGCTCTTATTTCAGCAAGTTTTCCTCTCCTTAACATATTGATGTCTTTGGTTGAAAAAGTTGAGTCGTTTGGGTGATTGTGCGTCAGTACACACCCCTTCATGCTTTTGATTTCTTTTGCCGTAAATGTAACGCTATCGGAAGTACCTTTTTTCTTGAAAAGAATTTTGCCTTCGTTATCATAGATAATAGCTGTTTCGTATTTATTACCAACTATTATTCTTTCGTCTTCATAAAGTTTTTGTTTTGCCTTATCGTTAAATAAAGAACTTCCGCTTTTAACAGGCGTACTCTTTGGTTTTATTTTACCACTATTTCTGTCACTTGTCAACCCTCTGATTTGTGCAAGATTACGCTGTTCTATAGCTCTGCCCTGCTCCTCGGAAAGTGACGGCGCTGTGTAGTCTGCGGCATTAGCGTTCGGCAGCTCCTCCCACGTCTTGGAACGCGAGCCGTCAGCGTTCTGCTTGCCACGCAGCACCTGTCCGTCGTAGATGATAGTGCAGTCACAGTTGTCGTGCCTGCGGAAGATGCCGTCGGGCTGTTCTCCGAATTTATATTTGCCTGCGACCTCGGTGCACCAATCACAGCATTTCGTACCAATACACACTATGCAGTATTTCAGCTGAAGAGAAAGGTTAGATCAATTCTTATAAACTAAGCACTAATAACTAACCACCACTCACTATTCACTAAAAACTGAGCCCCTCGGTTAAACCGAGGGGCGTTTGGATTGGGGCAGCGGGATTTGAACCCACGAATGCAGGAGTCAAAGTCCTGTGCCTTACCGCTTGGCTATACCCCAACACTTACCAAAATATTATAACAAAAATCCTGCAATAAATCAATACCGCAGGATTTTTATTTATATTTTAACTTAACTTTTCTTTTGTCCGATATTTCTTTTTGGCGTTATTTCCACATATCAGTACCATTCGAGGTCCTTCATGTTCCTGAACTCAAATACAGCCATAACGATAGCAACCACAGCCGAAAGCCCGTCCGCAACAGGACCCGTATAGGTTATTCCGTCTATGCCGAACATCATGGGAAGTACTATAAGCAGCGGCAGGAAAAAGAGTATCTGCCTTGTCAGTGAAAGAAATATACCCTTTATGGACTTTCCTATTGATGTAAAAAACGTGGAGGTTATGGGCTGGAGGCAGTTGAGCCATGTGAAGAACAGGAATGTACGGAAGAACTTTGCACCGAATTCGTAATATTCCTCGCTTGCCTGTCTGTTTGCGAATACGCTGAGTATCTGTCTCGGGAAGAGCTGGAACATAATGAAAGCGATTATCGAAATGACAAGACCAGCTTTAAGAGCCATCCAGAAAGCGCTTCTAACTCTGTCATAATTCTTTGCGCCGTAGTTGAAGCTCTCAATAGGCTGTGTACCCTGAGCAAGTCCGATAACTATTGAGAATACTATCATATTGACCTTCATGACTATTCCCGCAACAGCTATAGGGTCATCAGCGCCGTACTCCGAAAGGGTGCCATAGTGCTTGAGCGAGTTGTTGAGAACTATCTGAACGATGGCGATAGCGAGCTGATTGAAGCATGAAGCCATACCTATGGAGCAGATCCTTCTTACGATCCTGAATGACGGGATAAGATGTTTGCCGAAAAGGTATACGGTCTTGAAGTGCATACAGTAGATAACAACTATCACGGCAGAAATAAACTGTCCGATAACTGTAGCGACAGCTGCTCCCTTCATACCCCAGCCGAGACCGAGAACGAATACCGCGTCAAGTATGGTATTTATAACAGCTCCCGTGACATTGCATATCATTGTCATTTTCGGACTTCCGTCCGCTCTGACGATATGTCCGCCGCCGGTGGTAAGTATCAGGAACGGGAAACCAAAAGCCGTATAGCTGACGTATTCCTTTGCATAAGGCATGACCGCGTCCGTAGCTCCGAAGCGTTTCAGCAGCGGCGTCAGGAAAATGAGCGTAACAGCCGAGAGTATAACACCGCCTGCCACTAAGAGTGAAAGCGCATTTCCCGCAAAATACGGAGCTTTTTTCTTGTCGCCCATACCCATTGTAAGGTTGAAGCACGAAGCACCGCCTATACCGAGGAGGAGCGCCAGTGCCATACACGCAGTAGTAAACGGGAAAGCAATAGAAGTTGCAGTATTTCCGAGAGTTCCCACAGCTTTACCGATAAAGAGCTGATCCACCATATTGTAAAGCGCACTTACGAGCATACCAACGATACTCGGTATTGCGAACTTGAGCATAAGCGACCTTACAGGCGCATTGCCGAGAGGATTTCCTATGCCAGCAGGCGGTCCTCCTACACCCGGAGGCGGTCCTCCCACTCCCGGAGGCGGTCCTCCTACTCCCGGAGGCGGTCCTCCCACTCCCGGAGGCGGTCCTCCCACTCCCGGAGGCGGTCCTCCCACTCCCGGAGGCGGAGCTCCTGCACCGCTCGGTGGTCCATCGTATATTCGTCCATTCATATTTTTACCCTTCTTTTTCTTATAACATCAAATACTTTTTAATTATACATCATTCGGGAAGAAAAAACAATAGCGGTATAAAAAAATGATATGCCAATTTTTATTGATACTTTCCGTTAAACATAATGCAATTTCAACAAATAGGATAACACAAGTCCTTGACAGTATGCCCTGTGTGTGGTAAAATATTTTTTAGTACACATTTATATCTTACGGAGTAACAATATGAAAATAATACTTGCTTCGGCTTCCCCGAGACGTCGGGAGCTGATGAGATACATAACCGAGGATTTCGAGGCTGTCTCAACTGACTGCGATGAGACTCTCCCCGATGGTATTGAGCCGACAGCGGCTTCCGAGTACCTTGCCGTACTCAAAGCAAAGGCTGCCGCGGAGAAATACCCAGACTGTACGGTCATCGGCTGTGATACCACGGTCATACTGGGCAGCGAGATACTGGGCAAGCCCCGTGACAGAGCACAGTGCATAGCCGATATATCCAAGCTCTCGGGCAGAACACATCAGGTCATCACGGGCTGCTGTATAATCAGCGGCGGCAGGGTAAGCTCATTTTCGGAAGTCACCGATGTGACCTTCAGAGAGCTGACAACTGCCGAGATAGAAGCCTACGCCGACACCGATGAACCTTACGACAAGGCAGGCGGCTACGGCATACAGGGGCTGGGCTCAGCGCTTATCTCCTATATCGACGGAGACTTTTTCAACGTGGTGGGACTTCCAGTGGCAAGGCTCTTTAACGAATTAAAAAATGCAGGGGCGGGCGTCCCCGACCGCCCAGCGGATTAAATATTCGGGACACCTACCTACAGTGTAGGAAGATGTCCGTAGGACAGAGGGTACGTTCAGCCGTCAGCTGAACCGTACTCTACTAAGCACTAAGCACTAAAAACTAATAACTATAAAGGAGTATTTACCATGAACTCAACCGCATTTCATTCTGCCGACATTCTTTTACCCAAGGACTGCGATATGCACAAGTGGTCCGTTATCGCCTGCGACCAGTACACCAGCGAGCCTGAGTACTGGGACGAGGTAAGCGCTGCAGTTGGCAGCGCTCCCTCAACGCTTAACCTTATCCTCCCCGAGCTCTACCTCGAGCAGGACGGAGTCGCAGAGCGCATCGACAATATCCACACAGCTATGGACAAGTACGTATCCGATGGTATCTTCACCGAGTACAAGGACGCTATGGTTTACGTTGAGCGCACTCAGAGCAACGGCATACTCCGTCAGGGCATCGTTGGCGCTATCGACCTTGAAAAGTACGACTTCTCAAAGGGCAGCACCTCAGAGGTAAGAGCTACCGAGGCTACCGTCATCGAGCGTATACCTCCCCGTATCAAGGTAAGACAGGGAGCTCCCCTTGAGCTTCCCCACATTATGATACTCATTGACGATCCCGAGAATACAGTTATCGAACCCCTTGCAAAGAATGTTTCCGACGACAGCAAGCTCTATGACTTTGAGCTCATGCAGAACGGCGGCAGCATCAAGGGCTGGCTGGTTGACAAGTCCGCTCAGGAAGCAGTTGACAAGGCACTCTGCGCTCTTGCGGATCCCGATACATTCTGCAAAAAATACAGACTTTCAAACACTCCCGTACTCCTCTACGCTATGGGTGATGGAAACCACTCCCTCGCTACAGCAAAGGAGTTCTACGAACAGCTGAAAAAGGCTGAGCCCGATAAGGACTTCTCCGACCACCCTGCTCGCTATGCTCTCGCCGAGATAGTGAACCTCCACAGTGAAGCCCTCAAATTCGAGGCTATACACCGCCTTGTATACGATGTTGACTGCGACAAGCTCATTGGCGGGCTCACAGCCGCACTGGAACTCTCCGAGACAAAGACCTCAGACCAGTACGTTATCTGCACCTGCAAGGGCGTTGAAAAGAAGCTCTATATCAATAAAAAATCCTCAAATCTGTCTGTCGGCTCGCTCCAGAACTTCCTTGACGGATATATAAAGGCAAACGGCGGAAAGATCGACTATATCCACGGAGCCGATACAGTTAAGTCTCTCGCCGACAAGCACAACGGCATCGCATTCATACTCCCCGATATGGACAAGTCTCAACTCTTCCCCACCGTTATCAAGGACGGAGCACTCCCGAGAAAGACCTTCTCCATGGGACACGCCGAGGACAAGAGATTTTACATTGAAGCCCGCAGGATCACAGAATAATGGAATTACTGAACAATCTCGCCAAGCTCCACACCACGGAGCTTGGCGCAATTCGTATAAAGAGAAACCTGTCCCTTGACTGCACTGATACCGTTGAATGGTGCAGGGAGCAGATAAACGCTCCAGAAGCTGTTACAGAGCGCAAGGGCAAGAACTGGTACATAACCGTAAACGGCTGTATCATCACCGTGAACGCATACAGCTATACCATAATCACCGCACATAAGCTCAGAAAGGAGCGATAATATGAACATCAGAAGATTTAAAGAAGCCGATGCAGAAGCAGTTTCGGCTGTTGTTATAAAAACTATAAGAATATCCAACGTTAAGGACTACCCTGCCGAGTCCATGGAAGAGTGGGTCAAAATCATGCAGCCTCAGAATATCCTCGAACGCGCCGGCTGGACGCACTTCTATGTAGTAGAGGATAACGATACTATCATCGGCTGCGGCTCTATCGGTCCGTTCTGGGGCAAGGAGGACGAGAGCGGTCTGTTCACTATATTCGTGCTTCCCGAGTATCAGGGAAGAGGCGTAGGCAGGCTCATTATGGAAACTCTCGAAAAGGACGAGTACTTCCTCCGTGCAAAACGTATAGAGATACCCTCATCAATTACAGGCTGCCAGTTCTATCGAAAGTTCGGCTACGACTACAAGAACGGCATAGCGGAGCTTGACGAGGAGAGGCTCTACCGCCTTGAAAAGTTCAGAGAAGTATAAGGAGAAAACTATGTCCGACCGTTTTTCAAGAACCGGGCTTCTTTTCGGAGAAGAAGCCATGAAAGTACTTGCCAATTCCCGCGTTGCCGTATTCGGCGTAGGAGGCGTGGGCGGCTATGCTGTTGAAGCTCTTGCCCGCTCGGGCGTTGGCGCACTTGACCTCATCGACGACGACAAGGTCTGCGTTACCAATATAAACCGTCAGATCATCGCCCTCGGCAGCACCGTGGGTATGTACAAGGTGGACGCGGCGGCAGAGCGTATCCGCGACATAAATCCCGACTGCAAAGTGACCTGCCACAAAATGTTCTATATGCCCGAGACTGCCGATAAACTTGACTTTTCACAGTACGACTACGTTATCGACGCCATTGACACCGTAACGGGCAAGTTAGAGATAATCATGCAGGCCAAAAGTGCGGGAGTTCCCGTTATAAGCTCAATGGGCGCAGGTAACAAGCTCGACCCCACCGCCTTTGAAGTCTCCGACATATACAAGACCTCCGTATGCCCCCTTGCAAAAGTCATGCGCTATCAGCTGAAACGCCGCGGAGTAAAGAAGCTTAAAGTCGTCTATTCCAAAGAGCAGCCCTTAGTGCCTCAAGGTATTGCTGCTGAGGACGGCTCGGGCAATACCGATATGCGAACAGGCGCAGCAAGGCGCTCAACTCCCGGTTCTACAGCATTTGTCCCCTCAGTCGTGGGACTTATCATCGCAGGCGAGGTCATAAAAGACCTGACAGGAACCGGCGAAAAGTAAAGGTGTAATATTATGTCAAACTCCGAAGAAATTATCTCCGCCGCAAAGCAGGGATTTGAAGCTGCTTTTTCCGAGAAGAGCTTCTACAACAGGCAGACGCAGGACATTTCTCATATTGAAGCTATACTCGGTATCCTTCCGGTAAAAAGCGGCATGAGGATACTTGACCTGGGAACAGGCAGCGGCTATCTCATATTTGCCCTTGCAAAAAAGTATCCTGAGGCATCCTTTGTCGGACTTGACATTGTCGAAAATGCTCTCATGCATAACAGACAAAGGGCGGCTCAGGAGGGGCTGGACAATATCAGCTTCGTAAGCTATGACGGCAGCACTATCCCATTTGAAAGCCGCAGCTTCGACATGGTCGTTACAAGGTATGCCCTCCACCATTTTCCAGATATAAACAGCAGTCTTTCAGAGGTGAGCCGTATTCTGTCCGATAAAGGCTGCTTTTTCATTTCAGACCCCGCCCCCAATGAGGGTGATGAAAACGGCTTTGCCGACGAGTATATGCAGGTAAAGCCCGACGGACATATAAAATTCCGCAGCCTTGACGAGTGGAAGTCTCTTTGTGGGAACTGCGGCTTTCAGCTTGCAGATTCATTCGTCAGCAGCATTCGTTTTCCGCGAAAATACGAGAAAATATACGAAACTATAATGAAACGTCACCCGAAAGGGACTGTCAGCAGCTACGGTATCGAAGTCACGGACGGAGAGATATTCATCACCGAACAGGTCAATAATATGCTTTTTTGCAGGGAAATCTGACATTTACTGTTAAATCCCCTTGACCTTTTCGGCTTTTTGTGCTATGATATTTTGTATTGGAACATTGATGGAAGAAAGGTAACAAAATGCATTTTAACGAACTGAATTTATCGGACGAGCTTCTCCGTGCCGTTGAAGAGCTCGGATACACGGAGATGACCGAGATACAGCAGCAGAGCATTCCCCTTCTCCTTGAGGGGCGCGACGTTGTTGGACGCTCGAATACAGGTACGGGCAAGACCGCCGCTTTCGGTATACCTGCTGTCGAGAGCATAACAGAAGCCGACAGGAGATCGACTGTAGTCCTTATCCTCTGCCCCACAAGGGAGCTTGCAATGCAGGCAAACGAGGAGATACGCAAGTTTGCCAAGTTCAAGGAGGGAGTAAAATCCTCTGCCATTTACGGCGGCGCAAGCATGGAAAAGCAGATACACGAGCTCAAACGCGGAGCAAATATCGTAATCGGCACTCCGGGACGAGTAATGGATCATATCCGCCGAAGAACGCTGAAGCTCGACTCTGTCCGCACGGTCATACTTGACGAAGCGGACGAAATGCTGAATATGGGCTTCCGCGAGGATATCGAGTCCATACTTGCAGACGTTCCCGAGGACAGACAGACCGTTCTCTTCTCTGCAACAATGCCTAAGGAGATAATGGCAATAACGGAAAAGTATCAGACCGATCCCGTTCACATAAAGATAAAGACCGCACAGAAGACTGTAGAGCTCATAGAGCAGTTCTACTTTGAAACAGCCATGGGTCGCAAGACCGATGCGTTAAAGCTTCTTCTTGCCGCATACAAGCCTTCATCTGCTATGGTATTCTGCAACACAAAGGTCATGGTGGACCAGCTCACCGAGGAGCTCGTAAAAAGCGGCTTCCGCGCAGCAGGGCTCCACGGCGATATGAAGCAGATACAGCGCACACAGGTCATGAACAGCTTCAAGAACAGAGCCGCTGAGATACTCGTTGCTACGGACGTAGCCGCAAGAGGCATCGACGTAAGCGGAGTTGACGCGGTATTCAACTATGATCTCCCTCAGGACAACGAATACTACATACACCGCATAGGCAGAACAGGCAGAGCGGGAAGAACGGGCACAGCCTATACTCTCATAAGCGGAAGAAAGCAGCTCTACGACCTCAGAGCCATTGAGAAATATACCCATGCCGAGATACGCGAAATGCCCCTGCCCGAAAAGTCGGACATCATCGCCATGAAGAAGGAGTCTCTCGTAAGTGAGATAGCCGAAGCTCAGGCAGGTCACAATGCATATGACATACTCGACAGACTTGCCGCACAGGGTATCGACTACCGCGAAGCCGCTGCAAGAGTGATCGAGAAACAGCTCAAAGCCGAAACGGAGGCTCTCCCGGACCTTGAAAGCGCACGTCCGCTTAAAAAGGGCAGGAACAGCGGTGCAAAGACTGTAAAGATAGTGATAAATGTCGGCAGGAACAGGCGTATAGCTCCGAATTTCATACTCGGCGCCCTTGTTGACGCGACAGGCATGACAGGCAGAGATTTCGGCAAGATAGATATTTTTGACGAGCACACCACCGTTGAGGTTCCCGAAGCCGAATCCGAATACATCATAGACAGTACCGACTCAATGAAGATCAACGGCAACAAGGTGGAGGTCAAGCTCTACAAGGGCAGCAGCCACGACAAGCCAAAGAGCCGCCGCACAGGTGAAAAGCCGCGTTTCGACCGAAAAAAGACAGCATACGGCAATAAAAAAAGATCGGAGATTTTCTCAGACTATATCCCCGACCGTAAAAAGCGCATGAAAAAAAGACATTAAGGAGTGATACAGATGAGAAGAAATATGAAGCCATGGATGAGAGTAATAATCCTTATGCTTGCAGGAGTTATGATACTCGCAGCGGTAATACTCCCGTTCCTGAGATAAATCCCGATGAAAGCTCTGAAAAGGATACTTATATTTTGCGGCGCTGCACTGCTGACTGCCGCACTGTCGCTATGTATTTACAATATAATGCAGGACAGAACGGCTGACAAGCGCTCCCGTGAGATACTTTCCGGGCTCAGGGAGCTCATTCCCGTGACCTCAGCCGAAGCTGATACCGAGAGCACAGAAAATCCCGCCGATGATATCTATGCAGCTTATCAGCAGGAGATGCAGTCAGACCAAAAACGTCATGAGATCATAGAACTCGACGGAAAAAAGTACTGCGGAGTGATCTCAATACCGACTATCGGCATCGAGCTTCCCGTATGCGACAGCTGTACCTATGATGACCTGAACGCTTCGCCATGCCGTTTCAGCGGCAGCGCAGAGGATAATGACCTTATAATCGCAGCCCACAATTTCAGCAGTCACTTTGGTTATTTGGACAAGCTGAACACAGGCGACGAGATATTTTTCACCGATATAAGCGGAACTGTCCACAGCTATCGGGTCGACGAGATAAGAGCCATCGACGGCTCGGATTCGGAGGGAATGATATACGGAAAAGGCACTGACTGGGATATTACACTTTTCACCTGCAACCTGAGCGGACAGGCAAGGATAACAGTAAGAGCCTGCAAAATACAGAAATAAAAAAACATCTTCAGTTATTCAATACTGAAGATGTTTTTTTGTTATTCCTTATCCTCTTTTTTTGTCCTGATAAGCGCACCGAGGGATATCAGCAGTATACCTCCTGCGCCAAGGGGCACTATCGGCCACCAGAGCTGTCCTGTCTGCGTGAGCGGCGGCAGCTTGACCGTAGTTGTCGGCGGACTTGTGACATTGGTATACGTACCTGTAGCCGTTGTGTACGTTAAAGTAGTCTGATCTGTAGCGGAGGAAGTCGTAGTTGTCGTGCCCGAAGTAAGAGTAGTTGTCGTTGTAGTCGTATCCTTCGGATTATAGCTGTTTTTTATGAGATACTGTGTGCTGTTGAAATCAATTATAACATTGTAGCCGACAGGTATCTCACGCTCGACAACGTACCAGTCGTTGATAGGTTCAAGGTCTCTCCAGCGATGCTCCCAGTTGTTCTCCTCGTTCAGTACCACTGTATCGTAGAGTTCATCGTTCCTGAAAAGGTCAACTGTTACATATGAGGGACGAGCTGTGTTTTCAGCCGAATCGTTTATCCATACCTTTCTTACGGTATACGAACCGACACTTCCGCCAAGAGTAGCATAGGCAAATTTCGGATATGCGTCATAGCTGAATGAAATATCGGAATCATCAGCCTCAAGCAGGAGAGATGAGGGAACATAGTAGGTATTGCCGACTTGCAGCGTTCTTCCCACAGCAAGATATATGCCCTTGCTCAAGCCGCTGAATTTCAGCTCGCCGTTTTCATCGGTCTCACCGCTGCCGACGGGAGCAATACCGTCCGCAACTGCGTAGCTTTCGAGGGTTTTTGCTTTCTCGGATACGTTTTCCTCGTTGATCTCATTGATATCTATAGGATATCCCGCAAAATCTCCCGTAAGCGCAAAGCCGCTTCCCGAGCGCACTCCAACTCTGTAGAGCTTCCATTTCATACCTGTAAGGATGGTGTTATCCTTTCTGCATATCAGGGTTACGGAGCGGTCGTTCCCGGCGCCGACAGCGCCTGACAGCGGTATAAACATAAGCATAAGGGAAAATGTTAAGAAAACGCATGAGAAAAATCTCATGAATGATTTACCGTACCTTTGCATCATATCACCTCTTATTTTTTGATCTTATCCTGCCCGAAACTGCCCAGAAGATCATCAGGATCACAATGACAGGAGCAACTATAAACGGCAGAACCTTTATATCGTCAACGGGGACAGCATCGGCAGTTACCTTAATGATGTGAGGCTGTCCGCTCTCGATCCTGTGAGCTCTCACAAGCAGACGGTGCGTATTTATACCGTATGGAGTGCAGGTCATAAGAGTAACGCAGTCCATATCGGGTATCGGCACAAGCTTGTCCATTTGATACGGCAGGACCGTATTTATCTCATCGACCTCATATTCCATTACTTCGTCAAGCACGGTGATACTGAAAGTATCATTTTCCGTGAGCTTGTCGATATCAGTGAAGAGCCTTGCAGACGGAAGTCCGCGGTGTGCGGATATTACCGCATGATTTCCAATGCCGCCGATGGGGAGTGAAGTCCCCTGAAGGTGACCCACGGCGATATTGAGCACCTCGCTGCTGGTTCCGTGGTATATGGGGAGATAAGCGTTTATCTTAGGTATATCAATATATCCCATTATACCCGTACCTGTTATGTCAAGAGCCTGTTCATAGCCCTTTACATTCTTATAATCACTGAGAGGAGACTCCAGCTTTGCAAGCTCGCTGTTATACTTCTCCGCTCTTTCAAAGAACTTTTTCTTTACCGAATCGTCCATTTCGCTGACCGTCTGATCGTATACCGCGATAGCTCTTGAGAGCTTGCCAGCGTTCCACCAGTTGCTGAACGAAGGGTAGAGCATAATGCAGATACCTGCAACCAGAGCAGCAAAAAGAACGATGTTAAATATCAGACTGCGCTTGTTTTTCATTTTATCCTACCAAATGAGCCAAAAGGCGTGACCCTGAAATAAACTTTTCCGATTATGTTTTCCTCAGCGACACATCCAACGGAGGTCGTGCGGCTGTCCACCGAGACCTCTCTTTCATCGCCCATTACGAAGTATCTATCCTCGGAAACTGTCATCGGGAACGTGATATCACATTCTCCCGACGAGACTTTGCTGATATATGGTTCGTCAAGCTTTTTTCCGTTCAGCTCCACCGTACCGTCGTCAAGGATATTTATAGTATCGCCCGATGCGGCGATAACACGTTTTATAAGGACTTTTTTGTTATGGTAGAAGGCGATAATGTCGCCTTTTTTTATATCCCCGGACTTATTGCACAGCACAGTCTGTCCCTTTGATAAAGTAGGCTCCATGCTGCTGCCGGTAACTCTGAAAAGCGGGAAAACGAAATTGCAGATCAGAACGATAACGGCTGCGGCGGTGATAAGAGACGAAACAGTGCTGAAAAGAGCTTTCGCAAAGGCTTTTCTGTAGCTTTTCGGCTCAATATTGTTTTCATTGGTATCTTTTTCGTTCATTTCACGACACAGCCCTTCGGTTTATACATAATGTAATGCAAGCGTAAATTAATACAATAAATTTATCTCTGTTTTTAAGTGAGCATAATATTAATTGATATAAGTATTGATTAAGCAAATATTTCAATGCACAGTTCTATGTACATATTATACTTTCCTGTCAGGAGAAAAGTCAATAATAAAGTGTGAACAAACTTTATAAACATCAAAAATTCGGCGTTAGTCACAACGTATTTGTTTTAATTTAGGCAAATCGCCAAATAGTTTCCTAATTAAAAACAAAGGATTAATAATATGTTAACACGAATTCTGGCAGTATAATATTACATTTTCAATCCTGACCGTACATTTTTTGACTCAATTTTCTATGGTAAAAGCGTACAAATCAGGTAAAAAATATTAGACTTTTGTCACAAAAATTAATTACTTAATGTTAATAATATATGAATGTGGTTGACGTCTTATCATAACAAGTGGTATAATATCATTACACAGAACAATGTTATAAATTTGTTCACACGGAGATAATTTATGACTGATAAAGAATTCAAACGCTTAAAAAGAAGCGACCTGATATATATAATATATGAATATCAAAAAAAGCAGGAGGAGCTCCTCAGAGAAAACAGTGAACTCCGCGAAAAGCTCAGTGAAAAAGAGCTTAAGATCGAGAATGCAGGCTCTCTTGCCGAAATAGCCGCAAAGCTCAGCGGACTTTTTGAGGCAGCTCAGCAGACGGCCGATGATTACATGAGCCAGCTTGAGTTTGCCGCTTCCGCCGAAGCCCGTAAAAAGGCCGACGCTATCATAAAGGAAGCCGAGGAAAAGGCCCAGAAGATAATAGAAGAAGCAAAAATGAACGCTCCTGCACAGAAAAACGACGAATAAAAGGATAGGATACCATGTCAGCAAACAAGAAAACTCCCCAGACTATGCCTTCTGTCCAACAGGTAGAGGCAGAGCTGAAAAATATAAATCATAAAAAGAGATTCAGAAGCACCCTGTTCAGCACAGTTTCGATACTCATTGTCGTTGCAGCAGTCGCGGTGCTCATCTCCACACTCTTCTTCCCCGTCGTTCAGGTCGTGGGAAGCAGTATGGAACCGTCACTGAATGACGGTGATATTCTTTTGCTTGTTAAATCGGATAAGGTAACATATGGAGAGCTGTGCTGCGTTTCATGGCAGAACAAATCGCTGCTGAAGCGCGTTATCGGCCTTTCGGGGGATGTTATCGAAATAGACGGCAGCGGAAATGTCTCGGTCAACGGTGAGCTCCTCGACGAGCCCTACGTTGAAGAGAAGGAACTCGGCAGATGCGAGATCGAATTTCCGTATCAGGTGCCTGAGGACAAGATCTTTATCCTCGGAGACCAGCGCGGGACCTCTGTGGACAGCAGAAGCTCTGCCATCGGCTGCGTAGGAAAGGACCAGATAATAGGAAAGGTCATATTTAAAGTATGGTCTAAAAAATAATCGAGAAAGGGGGACGGCGAAATAAATGAAAAATTATTTTGACAGTTTTTATGAGATAATTCATAAAAACAGCGTTAAGCGACGGCGAATGGTATCGCTGCTGCTTGTATTGTCAATATTTGTTTCATCAGGCGTCCTCTGGGAGCTTCGCGATACCGTTGTCACTCTTGTAAACGAGCCTCTGTGCGGATTTGAAGAACACGCTCATTCCGACGAGTGTTACGAAACAAGACTGATATGCGGTCTGGAAGAAAATGAGGAGCATACTCATACGGACGAATGCTATGAGAAGGTCCTTGTATGCGGATATGAAGAGCATTTGCACACAACGCTCTGCTATACCGATGAGGAGCTTCCCGAAAACAGCATACAGTCTGATGATGAGGAAAACAATATCGTTTCCATATCTCTTCCCGAGGATGAGAATGAGGAACTGTTCATATCACAGGATGATGATGCAGAAGCGGCAGCGCTTCGGCTCGGAAATTCAATGAGAGCATCTCTTGCAGATAATCCTACAGAGCTTGTTTCACCCGCCGGAGTATCTACCATAGATAATATAGCACGCGGTATTAATATCACGCTGTTTGATTATCATGATCCGGAGGATGAGCTTGAATCACAGCTCAACAACTATGATATCTCATGGGACAGCGACAGTCATACATGGGTGCATAATCATATAAAGTATGCCGGTGTGAACTATGGAAGAAATCCCACCGATGATATCATGTTCTTTGCTTACGGTACACCTGATTTTGTTGGTACAAACTCCGATAAAGACGATACAAATGCATATAATATCTATACCCGTACTGATATAAACAATATCAGCAAGAATAACTACTCTGGCGATTATAATACCAATAACATATATTCTTCTCAGGTATCGGGCAACCGACCTGTACAGGGCATAGTAAAGGATCAGCTTTCAGGCGGTTATCCCGTGATGAACAATACCGCGGCACACAGCCTCGATTATCTGTTCAGTATAACACCGAGCGCTTATAAAACAGTCTATACCGATGTAAATCATTTCTTGCAGGACAAGAACGGTCACCTTGTTTATAACAGCGATGAGAATTACGCTTATTATAATCAGGATACCCACGAATTTACGGTCTATGAAAGCACCTATCATATCATAAACAAAGATCACCACAGAGACAAGGACTATAACGCGCTCACTGATACGGTATATGACGGAGCTAACGGCGGTGAGTTCAAGATAGGCTTCTTCCCCTTCGATCAGTACGACCTGAGCAGGAAAGATCCTAACTTCAACGGTAACGGCTTCAATCACCATTTCGGAATGAAAATGGACGCCAGGTTCAAAAATCTCGGCGCTCCGACGGAACCGATAGTATTCAAGTACAGCGGCGATGATGATATGTGGGTTTTCGTTGATGATGTTCTTATTCTTGATATCGGCGGTATCCATGAGCCTGCCGCAGGAATGATAGACTTTACGAACGGTCTTGTATGGACACAGGACAATGAACTCGGCAGTGTTGCTGAGACTGCATATAACGATTTAAGGAGAAGCAATCAGAGCCTTCCTGTATACGCTGATATCCCGAAGCCTGACAACGGTGTAAATACCGACGGTGCATCGGAATCTAAGTGGAAGGTAGAGACTCTGGCAAGCAAATTTGCAGGCATTGAAGGCAAGAGCTGTGGCGCAGCTGACAACAAGGCTCATACTATCGAGATGTTCTATCTTGAGCGAGGCGGCTGTTATTCAAACCTCGCCATAGATATGAACCTCCCGACTGTAAGACCTTTGACAGTAAAGAAAAACGTTGATTTCGGCAGTCATTATTCAAAGGATTATGACAGGAACGACGTAACAGACTTTCCTAAGTATCAGTTCGCAGTATATGTCGAAGATCCTGAGAATCCAGACAATTATGTTCTTGCCGATCTCGGGGTTGACGAAAACAATCCGTTCTATCTCAAGGACGGAGAACGTAAGGATTTCTATTTAGCCGATGAGACAAGAAAATATTATGTTGTCGAAAACGGCATAGATACGAATATTTATTCAAATGTACTGGTCAATGCAGCTGCTCGGCCGATAGAAAGCGGCAATGCAAGCAGCGGTACACCTGCGGCACTTAATGTTACTGACAGCTACAATTTCACAAATGTTGTCCGTGAGGAAACGGGCACGATCGGCGTTACAAAATCATGGCTGGGCAATGACGGAGAGCCAATGGCAAACCCACCGACTTCTCCCATAAAATTCAAGCTGTACCGCTCGGATAACGGCGGAGAACCTCAGCCCGTGGAGATAGGCGGAAAGATGACGTTCACTCTGAACTCTCCAAGCTGGTCATGGACCTCACCTGTAGTTCTTCCCAAGAGGTACGGTACTCATGTTTATACATACTCGGTCGAGGAGCTCAACGTACCTGACGGCTACAAGGCATCATACAGCAAAAATGCTGACGGCGGTCTTGAAATAACCAATAAGGATGTCACTAACGCCGATATCTACCTAAAAAAAGAATGGTCCAACGCTATAGAAGAGGATCAGAAGCCCGTAACGCTTACTCTTAAGAGGAAAAAAGCTGTGTATGAAGAGAGCCAGCCTACAAGTCTCAGGATAAATCTTCTTGATGCAGGCGGAAATCTTCTTTCAACGTATGAAGTTCCCTCAAGCGATAATATGGTATATGCAGGAGGCAGCGTTGAATTTTCATTTAATGCCCCCAATGGTGTTGATTATTATACAGTGGATACCAATTATCCTCAGTTGACGCCGAATACAATACATCTGCAGCAGATAAATGACAGAACATTTGAAATATCAGATCTTGCGGCTGCAAGCGGTTCAGGCTTTGCCAACGAAGTCAGTATCAAGGTATATACCGACGAAGAAGAAGACAGTCTGCTGCTCCTGCACCATTCGTTTACAAAATATACAGACGGCTGGATACAGAACGGCGGTTCAGAGATACTGACGAGTTCTTACAATGCTTACGCCAAGGGTGACGGAATGCTTATAAGAGGTCCTGGTGATACCAACAGAACGGCTTCAAATCAGGGCGCACGTCTTGATCTTGATCCTCTGATGTTCAAGGTAAATCATACATATACCTTCAGTACCTATGTACGATATGATGAAGATGTAGGCGTTACGGACGAAAACGGTCAATACGTTATTTTCAAGTTTACATTGTATGACGGACTTGGAAATGAGGAGTCAAACTATCATGTTATAGAGCAGACAAAGGTTTATAAAAAACAATGGACTCATCTTATGGGAACGCTCACTCTGCCAGAAGATATCAACCCTTACGGTATGTATCTGATAGTTGAATCCTTTGACCCTCCCGGTCAGCCTTTTATCGGTCCGAGTAAATTCCGAATGGACGAATTTACTGCTATCGAAGGAAATCATGCCATGAATGTTGAAGAAACAACAGGAAAGGTAACCGTAGGAAGCGGTGAATATTCAGCTGTTACAAACGGAACTGCGGTATACGAATACAATACCATGCAGAATTATGGCAGCAACGGCTGGGGACCTTTTGGCAGCACAAGTCTATCGCAAAAGAGTTATCAGTCCAATTATGCTGTTGTGGTATCAGGCAGAAATGATAGCTGGGAGGGCGTTGCTAAAAAAGTAAATCTTACACCCGGACAGAAATATCATCATATTGCTCAGGTAGCAGGTAATCATACAGGCAATGACAGTACAACGCCACATACTATCAGAGCAACTCTGACATATACCGATACTAATAACAAGTCTCAGTATTTTCCTCTTGGTTCTGTCGATACAAAAGGCAATCAATGGGGTACGATAGATACTGTATTTGATTTCCCGACTGATGTAGATACATCGAAGGACATAGTTATATACTATAACACGACAGGAACAGAGGCTTTTGAGGTGTGGAGTTCAAAGCTGTATGAAGCGACTGAAAATACAGATCTTAATAAAGCCGGCTATACGCTTGTAAACGGCAGTTATGTATCAAACTATGATGAGTACGGCTTGACTATCGACTCCGATTCTGCAACAAATCCGCTTCATCTGCAATCTGATTATACAGATGATCCGGACTTCATCAAAACCATAAACCTTAATTCAACTGACGGCTGGGACAAGCATCTCGGCAAGAACGATCTTGACGAGAGTTCAGATCATCATATACGCTATATCTATTATGTTGAGGAAACAGGCGTTGACGGAATGGTCAGCGGAGTGGATTACATCGTTTCCTATGAAAACAACAATGTAGCAACAAATGATGCGGACACTCCGATAATCGTAAAAAACAAGTGCATTCGCTACAGGCTTCCCGAAACGGGAGGCAGCGGTACAGGTCGGATATACTTTTACGGCATTGTACTGACAGCGATGGGAATAATAAGCGGATCCGCCTTGTACAGGCGCAAAAGGAGGCGAGTGTGAAATGGCTTCCTGAAAAAGAAAACGGCGGATCAAAACGAATAAATTATTGAAAACGGAGGTAAATTATATGAAAACTAATAAGAAAGCTTTAGCTATCCTTACAGCAGGTCTGTTGGCAGTAACACCCATGGCAGCCACAGGGCTTACAGCCTTTGCGGCAGATTACGATATCACAGTAAACAATGAAACTGATGGATATACATACAACGCTTATAAAATATTTGCAGGTACTTTGAGCGGTAGTGTTCTTTCAAATGTTACATGGGCTACAGGTTTTAATGGTACCCAAATGCTCGCAAACTTAAAGAGTGACTCGCTTTTGGGAACTGATTTTGCATCAGCAACCGATGCAGCTTCCGTAGCAGCCAAATTGCCTGATCTTAGCGGCAACAGTGAAAAGCTTGCTCAGTTTGCCAAGCTTGCTTATGCAAATAAAGGAACAACGGCTTCTGTAGCATCAGGCGCACTGAGCGAAGGAAAATACACTATCCCTGCAACAGAAGCAGGTTATTACCTCATTGAAGAAGCAAGCGTACCGGCAGGAGCAATAACATCACGTTATTTGCTTAAAGTTGCAGGTCCGACAGATGTAACTCCGAAGAGACCTTCACCTTCTCTTACAAAGGTCATATCTTCTCCAAATCCTAAGGATTCAGGAAAGGCAAATGATGTGTGCATAGGCGACTCTGTCAGCTATACATTAACATCTGCTGTTCCTGACATGACAGGCTATTCAAAGTATTTCTTCGTTATCAACGATGACTTTGACGCAGGTCTTACATTCAATAATGATGTTGCTGTTACTATAGGTGAAACTACATTAACAGCAGGTACTCATTATGTGGTACAGACTGATGCTGCTGATACAGACGGACATTCATTCCAGATAGTCTTCAAGGATTTCTACGACAACTGGAAAACACATTCAGGTGATACTATAACAGTTACATATTCCGCTACACTTAACGAGAACGCTAACCGCGGAACGACAGGAAATATCAATACTGCAAACCTTACTTATTCAAACAATCCAAATGTTACTTCTGAAGGTGAATCTCCTTCAAATCCTGATGAACCCAAACCACCAACGCCTGATAATCCTGATACACCTGAAGACGAAAGCGAACCGGGTGATTCCGTGGGCACAACTCCTGATCAGCAGACAAAGACCTATACCGCAAATATAAAACTCACAAAAATCGACGGAGCATCAACATCAACTCCTAAGGCAGCGCTTACCGGTGCAAAATTCCAAATCAGCGGCGTAACAAATAAAGTAGTGCTTATAAACGGAGAAGCATTTGAGGAGGCAGCTTCAGGAGCATATTACAGACTGAAAAACGGTACATTTGCTTTAGTTTCTTCTTCGCCTGATGCAGCTGATATTGATGACAGCTCAAAGAAATATGACAAAGTAACCAACGTTACTTCTACTACAACTAAAACCAATATCTGCAAAGAGGCATATGTAAAGGCTGACGGTACGTTGGAATTTGGAGGTCTTGGTGCAGGTACATATACAATCACCGAGATCGTTACTCCTGATGGCTATAACACAATTGAGCCGATAACTATTGTTATTAACGGAGACGGCGCAACATTTGCCGCACCTAACTGGTCAGCAACAAAGGATGGCGCAGCTATTGCATTGACGTCATCAGGAACAACTGCATCTGTTGATTTTGAAGTTGTAAATAACGTTGGAACAACTCTCCCGTCAACAGGCGGCATCGGCACAAAGCTGTTCTATATCATAGGCGGAATGCTCGTAGCAGGTTCAGTAATTCTCCTCGTAACAAAGAAGAGAATGAATTTAAAGGAAGACTGAGCATATCTGTAAACACAGCAAATATCTGAAATTTACGTGCAGCGGCGGTATCCCCACCGCTGCACAGCAATTTTGATCCAAGGAGCTTTTGATGAAGCGTATCATAATAAAGTCACTGCCATTCGCGGCACTGTTCATAGGGATATTCCTGATACTGTATCCCACGGTCAGCGAGCATATAAACGCCATGCACCAGTCAAAGGCGATACAGTCATACAACGATATAACAGATACTATGAGCAGCGAACAGCATGACAAAATGATAGAGGCGGCAAGGGAGTACAACCACAGGCTCTCTTCAGCAGAGAACCCTATCATAGAGCCTGACAAGGTCGCAGGATATTACAGCACTCTTGATATTACGGGAACAGGCATCATGGGATATCTGACCATTGAAAAAATAAAGGTGGAGCTCCCCATATATCACAGTGTAAACGACAACGTCCTGCAAATAGCCGTAGGTCATCTCCCGGGAACAAGCCTGCCCGTCGGCGGCAAGGGTACTCATACCGTCATGTCGGGACACCGCGGACTTCCCAGTGCAAGACTTTTCACCGATCTTGACAAGCTTGAGCCGGGTGATATTTTTTATATCACCGTCCTGTCCGATGTACTTACCTATCAGGTGGATCAGATAAAGACTGTAAAGCCCTATGAGATAGACGATCTGAAAACCGCCCCCGACAAAGACTACTGCACACTGTTTACCTGTACTCCATACGGTATCAATTCCCACAGACTCCTTGTAAGAGGAGTCAGGATCGAGACCAAGGAGGAATACAAGGTCTATGTTGCAAACGACGTATTCATCGTCTCTCCGTATATCGTAGCACCGATCATCGCAGCTCCCATACTGCTCATTCTTTTGATAATCCTTATGGTTAAGGGCGGAAAAAAGCCGAAAAAAGACGCTTCTCCGACAAAAGAGCAGGAATGAATACAATTACCCCAGCGGCAGCCATAAAGGCTGCCGCTTTTCTGTTCTGCGGCATATTTCGCCATACAGCCGCATATATGTCATGACAGCTAATGACATATTCCGCGGACCTGCTGCATTATAATAATACTACAGACAGCAGATCAGGAGGTGTGCCGTGCAGACTGTATATGTCGATGTGCTGATAGTTCTGAATATCTATGTTAATTTTTTTCTGCTCCGTATAACTGCAGGGATAACACATTCTCCGCTGCGAACGGGAAGATGCGTGGCGGCGTCGGTCTATGGGAGCCTTTTCTCTCTGACCATACTCCTCCCCGAGCTCGGGACCTTTATACCGCTTCTGATAAAGCTTGCCGCAGCAGTGAGCATAATAGCCTTTGCCTTCGGAGTTCACGGGAAAAAGCGGCTTCTGCTGAATACAGCAGCATTTTTTACTGCAAATTTCGTACTTGCGGGTGCGGTCTACGGCGTATACACCTTTTCCCGCCCCAAGTTCATACATTTCAACAACGCCTGCTTTTACATAGATTTTTCACTTGTTGTTCTCGTCATCACGACTGCGGCTCTGTACTTTGCCGTGAGGGCAGTACGGATATACACTGACTCAGCCCCCGACGGAGAGTACAGCGTATTCATCCGTGCGGGCGACAAGGTCATATCGCTCACAGGACTTGCAGATACGGGAAACGCTCTTGTGGACTATTTCACAGGCTCGCCCGTGATAATCTGTTCCGAGGAGAGCTACCCCTTACTCACAGGAAGAGAACTTGATCTTTCGGTACTTCCGAAGGGCTTCAGGCTTCTCCCCTGCTCTGCCGTCTCGGGCAGCGGACTTATACCTGTATTCCGCCCCGACGAGGTACAGATAAGCAGCTGCACGAATGGCAGCAAAAAACCTGTAGACGCTGTCATAGGCTTCGGCAAGTGCGGCGGAAAAGCCGTTTTCAACCCGAAACTGCTAAAAATATAGATGAAGGAGAAAAGACATGAACATTATCAGAATTATCAGAGAATACCTGAAAAAACGCTTTACAGGCGAAGTTTTCTACGTAAACGGTTCGGATACGCTTCCGCCGCCGCTTACAAGGGAGGAAGAGACCGAAGTATTCTCACGGCTCACAGACCACGACACCGAAGCCCGAAACTGCCTTATCGAGCATAATCTGCGGCTCGTGGTATACATAGCCAAAAAGTTCGAGTCAACGGGCATAGGCATCGAGGACCTCGTATCAATAGGCACTATAGGGCTCATCAAAGCCGTAAACACCTTCTGCCCCAACAAAAATATCAAGCTTGCGACCTATGCTTCGCGCTGTATCGAGAACGAGATACTCATGTTCCTGCGTAAGTCCTCACAGTACCGCAACGACCTTTCAATAGACGAACCGCTTAATATCGACTATGACGGGAACGAGCTGCTTCTTTCAGATATTCTCGGCACTGACGACGACATAGTGAACAAGGGCATCGAGACCGAGGCAGAGCGCGATATACTGCGGAATGCAGTTGCGGAGCTCTGCGACCGCGAACGTGAGATAATGGAAATGCGCTTCGGACTTATCGACGGAAAGGAGAAAACACAGAAAGAAGTTGCGGACTGTATCGGCATATCCCAGTCTTATATATCAAGGCTTGAAAAGAAAATAATCAAAAAGCTGCGTATCAAGATCGAAAGCGTTTCATGACGCAGAGCTCTCCATAGCCATAAAGAAGTTTTCCGCTTCTTTATGGCTGTTTTTTGTTCGGTAAGCTTTTCAGGTTACAATTCGGTTTTTTTGACGGTACGGTATTGTAAAACGGGCGCATTTGTGATATAATATTAATATCTATATCTTTCTCATCAGGAGTCATTGTATGAAAAAATGGAGCGTCGGAGTTCCCGACAGAAAAATCGTTTCTGCTCTTATGATCAACTGCGGCATAAGTTCTCTTGCAGCGGCTGCACTTGCCGCCAAGGGCTACTCTTCCGCAGAATCGGTCATGGAAAGCCTTAATGCGGACGAGCTTTCCGACCCGTTTCTCATAAAGGATATGCAGGAAGCGGCAGATACGATAAACAGCGCTATCGAAAACGGCGAGCGCATATGCATATACGGCGATTATGACTGCGACGGCATAGTTGCAACGGTGATACTTTATTCCTATCTGCTTGAAACAGGCGCAGATGTAACTTATTATATCCCTGAGCGCTCGGAGGGCTACGGACTTAACACAAAAGCTGCCGATATCATTGCAAAGGACGGAGTTTCTCTCATAGTCACCGTAGATAACGGCATATCTGCGATACCCGAAGCCGAATACATATATTCTCTCGGCATGAAGCTCGTGGTGACCGACCACCACCGACAGGGAGAACAGCTCCCTCGGGCAGAAGCCGTAGTCGATCCTCACAGACACGACTGCTTCTCCCCTTTCAAGGAAATGTGCGGCGCAGGCATAGCTCTAAAGCTTGTGGCAGCCCTTGACGGCGGCGACTGCACAATGGCTCTCGAACAGTTCGGCGACCTTGCCGCTATCGCAACAGTTGCCGATATAGTAAGCCTTAAAGGCGAAAACCGCTTTCTTGTCTCATACGGTCTCGGACTTATAAGCAACTCCGACCGCCCTGCCATAATGGCACTGAAGGAAGTCTGCGGACTTAATGAAAAGCCCATAGATACGCGCTCTGTTGGATTCGGTATAGCTCCGAGGATAAACGCCTCGGGACGTTTCGGCTCACCTAAGACTGCGGCAGAGCTCCTTCTCTGCGAGGACTATGATGAAGCACTTTCCATGGCACAGGAGCTCAACAGGCTCAATAATATGCGTAAGGACGAGGAAAACTCCATTATTTCCGAAATATGCTCAATGATAGACAAGGCTCCCGATATCATCAGAAGCAGAGTGATCTTTCTGTGCGGAAAGAACTGGCATCACGGAGTTATAGGCATCGTTGCGTCACGTATCGTTGAAATGTTCGGCAAGCCCTGCTTCATAGCCTCGGATACCGACGGCGAGATAAGAGGTTCAGCCCGTTCCTTCGGGGAATTCTCCGTATTTGACGCACTCAGTGCCGCTTCGGATGCCCTTGAAAAATTCGGCGGACACCCCGGTGCAGGCGGATTTACCATAAAGGACGGCATGGCGGACACATTCCGTCAGCTCCTTGAAAAATACGCCCTTGAAAACCACAGGAATATGCCTGCTGCGGAGCTTCACGCCGACAGCCCCGTTTCTCCGCAGGAGCTCACTGTTGAAAACATAAAGGGACTTGATGTACTCGAGCCCTTCGGAACAGACAACGAAAAGCCCCTTTTCTGCATTGAAAACGCGCAGATCATGGATATCATACCGCTTTCGGATGGAGCGCATACGAAGCTCCGCATAAAGGCAGGCTTTACTCAGGCAGACGCCCTGATATTCAGGAGATCGCCCTCGGAGCTGCCCGTTGCAAAGGGAGATGTCTGCGACATGATAGTTTCTCTCGGAGTAAACGAATTCCGCGGAAATGTTTCTCCCAGCATCATTATCAGCGATATACGGCCCCATTTGTTCGAGCAGAGCAGATACTTCGCGGCAAGGAACGCTTTTGAAGCCTTTCTGCGTAACGAGGAGCTCCCGAAGAACTACTACCCCAGCATGGAGCCGTCCCGTGATGACGTTGTAAAGATATACAAGGCTATCCCCGATGACGGTATATGTGCGGATACTCTTTACATAAAGATCAGCGGCAGGAACATAAACTACTGTAAATTCTGCGTTTCCGTCGAAGCCCTGAGACAGCTGGGTCTTGTAGCTGTTTCCTGCTCCGACTCCAGGATAAAAAAGGTCAGCGTTACTCACAAAGCCGATCTGGACTCGGCTCCCGTCCTCGTTTCTCTCAGAAGCAGGCTCGGTCAAGCCATAAATAAGGAGAATAGATATGACAGATGACATGAATGTATCAAATCTCAAACGTCAGGAAGTGGAGGTCCCCATACCCGAATCGGCACTCCCCAAGGACCCGACCGATTTTCTCAATGATATCCCCGATTTCAAGGACGATTACACCATTGAGAAGATAATACAGAAGATACTCACCGACGATAAGCAGTACGACCTGAGCAAGATCATTTCCGCTTATGAGTTCGCAGCAAAGGCTCACGAGGGACAGACACGCTCCTCGGGACAGCCCTATATAACTCACCCCCTTGCGGTATCCTACACTCTTCTTGAGCTTGGAATGGACACGGATACTATCTGTGCAGCCCTGCTACACGATGTCGTCGAGGATACGGACGCAACTCTCGACGATATAAAAAAGCGCTTCGGACAGGACGTTGCACTCCTTGTTGACGGAGTAACAAAGCTGAGCAAGATACCCACTTCAAGCAAGGAAGAGCAGCAGGCCGAGAATATCCGAAAGATACTCCTTGCCATGTCTCAGGATATCCGCGTAATGATAATCAAGCTCAGCGACCGTCTCCACAATATGCGTACCCTGAAGTACCGTCCTCTTGAAAAACAGAGGAATACCGCTCTCGAGACCATGAATATCTACGCTCCCATAGCGCATCGTCTCGGTATCAGAGCAATGAAGGAGGAGCTGCAGGACCTTGCATTCCATTTCCTCGACCCATACGCCTATTCGGAGATAGAGAATATCCTCGAAAACAAGAAAGAGGAGCGCGAAGCCTTCATCGAGATAATCAAGAGCCGTATCGCTCAGCGCTTCAAGTCGGAGGATTTCGCTCAGCCGCCCCAGATAGACGGAAGAGTAAAGAGCATCTACAGCATATACAGGAAAATATTCATCGGTCACAAGGATATCGACGAAATATACGATAAATATGCAGTCCGTATCATAGTTACGACCATTGCGGAATGCTACAATGTTCTCGGACTTATCCACGATATGTTCAAGCCTCTACCCAACCGCTTCAAGGACTATATCTCCACACCTAAAAACAATATGTACCAGTCGCTGCACACGACCGTCCTCGGAAAAGAGGGTATCCCCTTTGAGGTGCAGATACGTACATGGGATATGCACGAGACCGCGGAATACGGTATCGCCGCCCACTGGAAGTACAAGGAGGGCATACAGGGCAAGGACAAAATGGAGCACCGTCTTGCATGGGTGCGTCAGGTCATCGAAGCACAGCAGACCTCGGACGACGTTGAAGAGATAGTCCGCATAATCAAGACGGACCTTGACCCCGAGGATATCGTCGTTATGACTCCAAAGGGAATGTCCGTGAGCCTTCCCATAAACTCCACGGTCATCGACTTCGCATACCGTATCCACACACAGATAGGTCACAAGACCGTAGGCGCAAAGGTAGACGGAAGGATAGTTCCTCTCGACTATAAGCTCCAGACAGGTCAGATATGCGAGATAATCACCAGTAAGGATCCCGAAAAGGGGCCGAACCGTGCATGGCTCAATATCGTACAGACCAACGAAGCCCGTTCAAAGATACGCTCATGGTTCAAAAAGGAGCGCCGCGATGAAAATATCATAGAGGGAAAAACTCAGCTTGAACGTGAATTCAAGCGCCACAGGATAAACCTCAAGGAAGACCAGTACACCGAGTTCCTGCAGGACGACTTCAAACGCCACAACTGCGAGAACCTCGATGATTTCTACGCTTCCATAGGCTACGGCGGCATACTCCTTTCAAAGATGATGCCACGTCTTAAGGACAAGTACGAAAAGCAGTACGAAAACGGCGAAGAACCGCCGACAGTTCCGCTCATAAAGCCAAAGCCCAACGGCAGGAGCAGTATCATACTCGACCAGATAGACGATATGCTCATAAAGTTCGCACAGTGCTGCAATCCCCTCCCCGGTGATGATATTATCGGCTTTATAACCCGAGGCTACGGCATTTCCGTACACACCACGAGCTGTACCAACTACAAGGCTGCCCTTGCAAGGAACAATCCCGAGGAGCTCGAACGCTGGGTGGAGATACAGTGGACAGACAACAGCGATACACAGCTCCAGACAAGCTTTGAGGTAACGGCTACTGACCGCGTGGGACTTGTATACGATATTTCCGCCGTGCTCCTTGAATCACGTGTGCCTATCGTTCATTCCGCTTCGAGAGTCCTCAAGAACGGCAACGCCCTTTTCGAGGGAACTATCGTTATTTCAAGCACGGAGCAGCTCAAGAACCTCTTTGAGAAGCTCAGAAAGATAAAGGGCGTTATCTCTGTTGAAAGAGCCGCCATTTAAGGAGAATACACATGAAGATACACCATTTGCAGCTGGGTCCCCTGCGCTCCAACTGCTATATAGTCGAGACTGCCCCGGGACGCTGTGTTGCAGTAGATATCGGCGGAGACAGCAGGCTCCTGCTGGAATTTCTGAAAATGAAGAAGCTGAGGCTGGGAAAGATACTCCTCACCCACGGTCATTTCGACCACATAGGCGGTGCAGAGGAGGTACATCAGGCAACAGGTGCGGAGGTGTACATCCATGAGCTTGACGCTCATATGCTCACCAGCGAATCCGCTTCCCTTGCTTCAAATATGTCCTTTATAAACTTCGTCCCCCTCACGGATTGGACCTGCATTTACGGCGACTGCTATATAAACGACGGCGACTGCTCGTTCAGAGTTATCCACACTCCGGGACATTCCCGCGGAAGCGTCTGCTATGTCTGCGAGGACGTTATATTCTCGGGCGATACACTGTTCTGCTGCTCTGTGGGAAGAACGGATTTCCCCGACAGCAGTGCAGCGGCTATGTCCTACTCACTGAATATACTATATCACCTTGAGGGCGATTATAAGGTACTTCCCGGTCATAACGAGAGCACCACTCTTGACTACGAGCGTGAAGCAAATCCATATATGAAACAGTTCAGAGGCAAAAATGACGACTGATAATACGAAAATGCCCGTGATCCTCATGGGCAACTCCTTCAAATACGAGATAGAAGCCACAATGAAGCTCTTTTTCAGTACGGCTCATTACTCCTTCGGCAGCTCCCGTGAGGATATAACAGGCGATGAATACGTTATAGCCGAGGTATCGGAGGACGGAAAAGCTGTCACCGCCGAGGTAAAGCTCAGAGGTGAAGAGCCCGTTATAAGAAGTGTCCGTACCGATGATGCGTCACTGAACGAGCAGGAGCTTTGCAGGCTAATCTTCCATATCCTCTCCGAAAAGACAGGCATCAGACCGCCGTGGGGACTTATGACAGGCATACGACCCGTGAAAAAAGTCCTTGAACTTATGGACATGGGGCTTTCAAAGGAAGAGATATTCAAAAGGCTGTCGGATAAATACGAGGTGACGGAGAAAAAGCTTCAGCTTGCCTATGATACGGCAGTAAACCAGCTCCCTATCGTCGAAAAAATAGACAGCACAGCGGTAAGCCTGTATGTTTCCATACCATTCTGTCCCACAAGATGCAGCTACTGCTCTTTCGTTTCTCATTCCATGGACTCCGCAGTAAAGCTAATGCCCGAGTACGTTTCGGCTCTTTGCAGAGAGCTTGAGATACTCGGAAATATCGTAAAGGAGACCGATACAAAGGTAGATACCATATACTTCGGCGGAGGTACTCCCACTTCCCTGACCACTCGGGACCTGAAAACCATCATGGAAGCCGTTGCGAGAAACTTCGATATCGACAAGGTGCGCGAATACAGCGTGGAAGCAGGACGCCCCGATACCATAACCGAGGAAAAGCTCCATGTTATCAGGGAGCTCGGCGCAGGGCGCATCTCAGTGAACCCTCAGACGCTCAATGATGAAGTGCTGAAGGTCATCGGCAGAAAGCACTCGGGCGAGGACGCAATAAAAGCCTTTGAGCTTGCTCGAAAGGTCGGCTTCGGTAATATAAATACCGATCTTATTGCGGGACTTCCCACGGAAACTGCCGAGAGCTTCCGCAATACCCTTGACAAGATGATAGAGCTCGATCCCGAGAGCATAACCGTGCATACACTTACCATAAAACGCTCGGCTGCGCTCTTTGCGGACGGAAATATGAACTGCTCTAATCCTGCGGCGGAAATGGTGGATCACAGCATCCCCGCACTTATGTCTCACGGCTATCTTCCGTACTATATGTACCGTCAGAAAAACACCGTGGACAACCTCGAAAACGTGGGCTACGCCAAAAAAGGCTTTGAAAGCTATTACAACATCTTCATCATGGACGAGACACAGACTATCCTCGGCGCTGGCTGCGCGGCTTCCACAAAGCTCTTATACGAAAATAACAGGATAGAACGAATACATAATTACAAATTCCCCTATGAGTACATACGAAGCTTCGATAAGCTCATGGAAAAGAAACAGGAGGTCAGGGAATGCCTGAAAAAAATCAAATATTTAAAGCTGAGATAACAGACCTGACCGCCGAGGGAAACGGCGTATGCCGATTTGACGGCATGGCTGTCTTCGTTCCCGGAACAGCTGTGGGAGATATTGCCGAGATAAGGACAGTAAAGGTGCTGAAAAGCTACGCTTTCGGCATTGTTGAAAGGCTTGTCTCTCCTTCTCCCGACCGTGTTGAAAACTCATGTCCCGTATATAAACAGTGCGGAGGCTGCCTTTTCAGACATATTTCCTATGATGCCGAATGCCGCACCAAAAACGGTATAGTACGCGGTGCCTTTACGCGCATAGGCGGTCTTTCTCCCGAGTTTGAAAGCTTCCTCGCCGCAGAAGAGACCGAACGATACCGCAATAAAGCTCAGTACCCCCTTGCCGTTGCTGACGGAAAGGCTGTATGCGGTTTTTACGCTCCGAGAAGTCACAGGGTCATACCTGTTTCGGACTGCGTATTGCAGCCCCATATATTCAGCGGAATACTTGAAGCTGTCCTTGATTATATAAGCGAAAAGAAGCTTTCCGTGTACGATGAAGAGTCAAATACAGGCATTATCAGACACATCTACCTCCGAAGAGGAGCTCATTCAGGCGAGATAATGGTCTGTATCGTTGTGCGAAAGGACATATCACGTCAGCTTTCCGCACTTTGCAGGGTACTTACGGAAAGGTTCGCGGATATAAAGAGCATTGTTATGAACATCAATCCGCAGAAGACCAATGTTATCCTCGGTGAAAAGTGTGTTACCCTGTGGGGAAGCGATACTATCTCCGATACCATGTGCGGAAACCGGATAAATATATCTCCCCTTTCATTCTATCAGGTCAATACATTGCAGGCGGAAAGGCTTTACGCCAAGGCGCTGGAATTCGCCGCTCCGCAGAAAAGCGATACTATAGCCGATCTTTACTGCGGCGCAGGTACTATCGGACTTTCAATGGCAAAGTATGCCGCAAAAATAGTCGGCGTGGAGATAGTTCCTCAGGCTGTGGAGAACGCCAAGGAAAACGCCGCTCTGAACAGTATTTCCAATGCAGAGTTTTACTGCGGCGACGCAGGCGAGGTATTCGGAAAGCTCCGAAAACAGGGCTGCAAGCCTGATATTATCGTTATAGACCCGCCGCGGAAAGGCTGCTCGGCAGAAACTATCGACGTTATCGCGGAGGCTGCTCCGAGGAAAATAGTCATGATCTCCTGCAATCCCGCAACTGCCGCCCGTGATGCAAAGCTGCTCGCGGAAAAGGGCTACAGCACGGATAAGGTATGCGGAGTAGATATGTTCCCGAGGACCGGTCACGTTGAGTGCGTAGTTTTGATGTCACGTAAAAAATAAATAGCATAAGAAAAGT